>CAYFYD010000049.1:0-14408 GCA_964347195.1 uncultured Ectothiorhodospiraceae bacterium | reverse complement strand
GATGCGCTCGCGCCGGGACGCGGCTACGCCGGGCGGTACCCCCGAGTGTAGGGCAGACGCTCGTAGACCTCGCGTACCCGGGCGGCATTCGCCACGAGCTGACCGGTGCTGTCCCAGTGCCCGTCGAGGAGCGCACGCCGGCGGTTCTCCGGCAGCTCGATGGGTACCCTCAGGTTGCCCCCGCGGACCTCCATGCGCTCGAGATCGACACGGAACTCCACGGCGGGGTCCGCTTCCGCCGCCTCCTGCAGCTTCGAGACCGCGTCCGCCTCCGCGCAAGCGGCGGGAACGCCGATCATCTCGCAGTTGCCGGCGAAGATCTCTCCGTAGGATACGCCGACCACGGCTTCGATCCCCCAGCGCCGGAGGGACTGCGGCGCATGCTCGCGGCTCGAGCCGCAGCCGAAGTTCGCGTTCACGAAGAGGATCCTGGCTCCCCGGGCGGGCGCGCGGTTGAAGGGGTGTTCGCGCTCCCGGCCCTCGGAGTCGAAACGCTCGTCGTGGAAGGGGTATTCACCGAGCTCGGAGAAGGTCAGCGCCTTGAGAAAGCGGGCGGGGATGATGCGATCGGTGTCGATGTCGTTGCCGCGCACCGCAATCGCCCGCCCTTCGATCCGCCGGATGCCGAGGTCCGCCATGTCCCGCTCCTCCACCTTCAGGCCAGGGCGCGGGCGTCGCTCACCCGCCCCTCGAGCGCCGCCGCCGCCGCCATCGAGGGAGACATGAGCAGGGTCCGGCCCCGCGGGCTCCCCTGGCGCCCGATGAAGTTCCGGTTGCTGGTGCTCGCGCAGACCTGGTCGCCCACCAGCTTGTCGGTGTTCATGCCGAGGCACATCGAGCAGCCGGCATGGCGCCATTCGAAGCCCGCCTCGATGAACACCCGGTCCAGTCCCTCCTCTTCCGCCTGCTTCTTCACCGCCTGGGAGCCCGGCACCACGAGCGCCTTCACTCCCTCGGCCACCCGGCGGCCCCGGGCGAGGGTCGCCGCGGCCCGCAGGTCGCTCATCCGGGAGTTGGTGCAGCTCCCGATGAAGCAGACGTCGATCGGCACGTCAGTCATCTTCTGGCCGGGCCGGAACCCCATGTGCGCGTAGGCGCGTTCCACCGTCGGGCGATCCGCCTCGTCGAAGCTCGCGGGATCGGGCAGCGCTTCGTGGACGCCGACGCTCTGCCCGGGGTTGATCCCCCAAGTGACCATCGGCTCGACGTCCTCGCCCGCCATCTCGACCACGTCGTCGTAGCGTGCGTCCGCGTCCGAGGCAAAGGAGCGCCAGTGAGCGAGCGCGGCGTTCCACGCCTCTCCGGTCGGAGCGTGCTCCCGGCCTTCGAGATAGGCAAAGGTGGTCGCGTCCGGGTTGACGTAGCCGACCCGCGCACCCCCCTCGATCGACATGTTGCACACTGTCATGCGGGCTTCCATCGACATCCGCTCGATCACGTCTCCGCCGTACTCGTACGCGTAGCCGATGCCGCCCTTGACGCCGAGGTGGCGGATGATGTGGAGGATGACGTCCTTCGGCTCCACTCCGGGGGCGAGCGCGCCGTTCATCTCGATGCGCCGCACGCGCAGGGGGTCCAGGCTCAGGCACTGCGAAGCGAGCACGTCGCGTACCTGGCTGGTGCCGATGCCGAAGGCGAGCGTGCCGAAGGCACCGTGGGTGGCGGTGTGGGAATCGCCGCAGGCGACCGTCATGCCGGGATGCACCATGCCGAGCTCCGGCCCGATGACGTGCACGATGCCTTGGCGACCGGATGCGAAGTCGAGGAAGCGCACGCCGAAAGCACGGGTGTTCTTCTCCAGCGCCTGCATCATCTGCTCGGCCTGCTCGTCGAGGTAGGGGCGGGCGAGGTCGTCGGTGGGGATGATGTGGTCGACGGTCGCCACGGTGCGGTCGGGGCAGGCCACCTCGAGACCGCGCTCCGCGAGCATGTCGTAGGCCTGCGGCGTAGTGACCTCATGGGTCAGGTGCAGGCCGATGAAGAGCTGGTACTGCCCGGTCGGCAGTCGTGCGACGACGTGGGAGTCCCAGATCTTGTTGTAGAGGGTGTGGGTAGCCACGGGCCAGCCTCCGGCTCGAATGCGCGGAGCGGCATTCTAACCCGCATTCGGTGCGCCCCTGCGACGACTGCGCCGCGACGGCGGGCATCCCTGATCGGGGCGGCGGGCATCCCTGATCGGGGCGGCGGGCATCCCTGATCGGTCAGCGAACTTGCGTCCCGGAAAACCACTGGATTCCCGCGCCCCTCCCGTCATTCCCGCGCCCTCTCCCGTCATTCCCGCGCCCCTCCCGTCATTCCCGCGGAAGCGGGAATCCATTGCGCCCAACGAACCCCGAAGCTCGAGTTTTGAAGAGCCCTGGCCGCGACGGCGGGCGACTATCCGGTTTCGGGCCTTTCCGCCGGTCTCCGTTCCGGGTTGCGAAGGCCCTCCTCGCCGTAGTGGCCGGCGGGCCCGGCGCCGCCCGGACCGAGGCGCCCGCCCTCCCCGAAGTGCCCCTTGCCCGGCACGTAGCTCACTTCCACCCGGATGCCGTCCGGATCCTCGAAGAGGACGGAGTAGTAGCCGGGCGCGAAGCGCGAACCGTCCTCGGCGTCGTGGATCATGGTGGCCCGGAGCTCGTCGCGCACGAAGCGGGCGATCTCGTCCACATCGGCCCGGCTGCGCGCGCGGAAGCAGAGGTGGTGCAATCCGGCCCGATCCTGATCGAAACGGCAGCCCCGTTTCTCCTCCGGCGCGCCGCGCACCAGGATGCCGGTGCGGCTACCGATGCAGTAGACGACGTTTTCGTTGCGCAGCAGGGTCTGCATCTCGAGGAAGTGACACAGACGCTCCCAGAAGGGGACGCACCGCCCGGGATCGCTCACCGTGAGCTGGATGTGCGCAATGCCGTTGACGGCGACGCTCATGGCATCGACTCGCGGGACATGGGATGTCGGAAAGTCCGACCGTGCGGGCCGAAAGCGCGCGGGCCGCGCCGTGGCACGCGGACTCCCCGGATCAAGTCACGCCCACCACCGAACGTCCGTTCTCGATCATCCGCCGCAGCATCGGCTCGAAGAACTCGAGCGGCTTCGTCGGGTAGTCGCGCCGGAAGGCGATCTGGTCGTAACGTTCGCAGAAGTGGACGCAGGCGTCGTAGTGGGGGGAGTCGCGGTATGCGTCACGGGCGTTCGGATCCCAGCCGATCTTGTCGAAGTAGTAGTAGCCCTGGAAGATGCCGTGGTGCTTGACCACCCAGTGCATACGCTCGGACAGGAAGGGCTTGAGGATCGCCGCCGACACCTCCGAGTGGTTGTGCTCCGAGTACGCCTGACCGACATCGTGCAGCAGCGCCGCGAAGACCGTCTCGTCGTCCGCGCCGTCGCGGTACGCGAGGGTGGCGGCCTGAAGCGAATGCGCGCAGGCATCGATCGGACTGCCGTCCTGCCGGTCCCCGAGCTCGACGAGCAGGCCCATCAACCGGTCCGGCATTGCGGCCAGATTGGCCGGCTTGTAGGAGGCCATGATCGCGTAGTCTTCGACGGTGCCTTCGTCCATGCGGGCATAGGTGGCGGTGGGCGCATCCGACATGATCTCGACCTCGCAGGTGGTGGGTGACTGAGGGGAACGCATCTTAGCACCGGAGCGGCGGGGTGCCCGGGTGCACGAGTTTCGGGATTCGTCGACCGGAATGGATTCCCGCTTCCGCGGGAATGACGGGAGGGGGTGCGGGAATGACCGGAGATTGCCAGCGGCCTCCCGAATTGCACAGGATCGAGCGAGCCCCTTCCCGGAGCCGTGCCCATGAGCCCGAGCCGCTACCCGCACCTTCTCCAGCCCTTCCGGCTGCGGCATTTGACCTTCAAGAACCGGCTCATGAGCACGAGCCACGCGCCGGGCTACGTCGAGGACCGGCACCCGAAGCTGCGCTACCAGCTCTACCACGAGGAGAAAGCCAAGGGCGGGCTGGCGCTCACCATGTTCGGGGGCTCGTCGAACGTCGCGCCGGACTCGCCCTCGGCGTTCGGACAGATCTACATCGGCGACGACTCGATCATTCCCGTGCTCCGGGAGTTCTCCGAACGCGTGCACCGACACGGGTGCGCCATCATGTGCCAGATCACGCACATGGGGCACCGCACGCTCTGGAACGTGGCGGACTGGCTGCCGCCGCTCGCCCCCTCGGTGGTACGCGAGCACGCCCACCGCTCCTTTCCCAAGGAGATGGACCGCAATGACATCCGGCGGGTGGTGCGGGCCTTCGGCGACGCCGCCGCGCGCTGCAAGGAGGGCGGGCTCGACGGTACCGAGCTCCTCGCCCACGGACATCTCATCAACCAGTTCTGGTCGCCGCTCGTCAACCGGCGCAGCGACGAGTACGGGGGCAGTCTCGGGAACCGCGCCCGCTTCGGACTCGAGGTCCTGGAAGAGGTGCGCCGGCGGGTGGGAGACGACTTCCTCGTCGGCTTCCGGATGATGGGCGACGAGCTCGAGGAGGGCGGCCTCACCCGGGACGATTGCCTGGCGCTCGGGAAGATCTACGCCGACACCGGGATGTGCGACTTCCTGAACGTCGTCGCGGGCCAAGTGGGGGACGAGCGCGGACTTTCGAAAGCTCTCCCGAGCATGGCCGGACCGCGCGCGCCCTTCGTCCACATCGCGGCCGGGATGAAGCGCGAGACCGGGCTCGCGGTGTTCCACGCCACCCGCATCGCGGACCTCGCGACGGCGGAGCACTGCGTGCGCGAGGGACTCGTGGACATGGTCGCGATGACGCGCGCCCACATGGCGGACCCCCACATCGTCGCCAAGATGATGCGCGGCGAAGAGGACCGGATCCGCCCCTGCGTGGGCGCCGGCTACTGCATCGACCGCATCTACGTCGGCGGCGACGCACTCTGCCTGCACAACCCCGCGACGGGCCGGGAGAGGACGATGCCGCACGCCGTCGAGCCCGGACCGGGACCTCGGCGCAAGGTCGTGGTGGTGGGGGCGGGGCCGGCCGGACTCGAGGCGGCGCGGGTCTCGGCGCTTCGCGGCCACGAGGTCGTGGTCTTCGAGGCCGCGAGCGAGCCGGGCGGACAGATCCTGCTCGCGGCGAAGGCGACGTGGCGCAAGGAGCTGCTCGGCATCGCGGGGTGGCTCGCGGGCGAGGTCGAGCGTCTCGGCGTCACCGTGCACTGCAACCGTTACGCCGAGACCGAAGACGTGCTCGCGGAGCAGCCGGACATCGTGGTCGTCGCCAGCGGCGGAGTGCCGAACGTGGGCCAAGTCGAAGGGGTCGAGCACGTGGTGAGCGTGTGGGACGTGCTCGGAGGACAGGTCGAGCCCGGCCCCGAGGTGCTGGTCTTCGACGACCACGGCGACCACCAAGCGCCGAGCACGGTCGATTTCCTCGCCGCGCGCGGATCGTCGGTCGAGCTCGTGACCCCGGACCGCATGAGCGCCCACGAGATCGGCGCCACCAACTTTCCGGTGTACCTGGAGAGCTTCTACTCCAAGGGGGTGCGGCTGACGCCGGACCACCGGCTGCGCCGGGTGGAGCGCGACGGCAACCGGCTGCGCGCGGTGCTGCGAAACGAGTACAGCGACGCGGAGGTCACGCGCGGCGTCGACCAGGTCGTTGTCGAGCACGGCACGCTGCCGGCGGCGGAGCTCTTCCACCACCTCGCGCCGATGGCCCGCAACGAGGGAGCGCTCGACATCGAGGCGTTGATCGCGGGCCGTCCCCAGGAGACCGCGTCGAACCCGCAGGGCACGTTCATGCTCTTTCGCGTCGGCGACGCGGTAGCGAGCCGCAACATCCACGCCGCGATCTACGACTCCTTGCGCCTGTGCAAGGAGTTCTGACACCGTGCAGCTTTCATCTCAACAACTTCCTGATATAGGCCCCCACCAGTACGGTAATGAACAAAACACCGAGCATGGACTCCAAGGTAACCAGTAACGACAAAATGCCATCCGGTCGGTATTCTGGCCACTCACCAAAAAAGGAACTTATGAACGCCTGGGAACTGAAAATCGTCATTTCAGGGAATGAACCGGCTCCCAGACATGTATAGACCAATGCAAAAAGTGCAATCAGGACAGCAGTCGATATCAGGATATTCCACAGATGAATCCCCCAACCGAACACTCCTCCGAAAAGACACCGTTTCAGCCATATCGGTTCCTTGGCATTACGCATGTGGAAGAAGGCGTGATCTTCCTCCAGGAGATGTCCTGAAGTCGCCAACCAGTTCTTGCAGGACGTGTAGGCTTCAGACAACTCTCGTCGCCGTTCTGCGCCAAGTTTTCCGGATACTTCAGCCCCTTCCAGAAGCCCGAAAACCGGGGGTGCGAGTGCCAGCAACCTCCGGCGACCGGAAGCGCCGTAAACCAGTTCAATCGGTTCGAACTGGGCGGCACCCGCATAAAATCGGTACAATCTTACCCGCGGAACACCGGAACTCGGCGCATCGAATCGAAGCGTCCACGTCTGACCAACCGATGTGTCACTCAGATTGACGCAGCCACGGAGGCTATGTCCAGTAATTCGCAGATGACGCTCAACTACACTGTTGGTAATGGCGATCCCCTTTTTCTCATCGCGAGGATGCACACTGTCCAGAACGACATCACGGTTGCTCTGACACTTGTCAATCGACACATAGTTGGTGTGAACGTGATCGAGGAGCAAATCGGCTACGACACTATTGTGAACCTCAAAGCCTCGTTGAAGCTCGTAGTTTCGGCATTCGACGCCGCCCAGGAATTGATTTTCACTCAAACTCTCGTGACTGTAATCACTCCTTCCGATCAACACTCTGTACAGTCCAGGTTCCAGATTCACCGGGCTGTCGTCCTGTCGAGCCAACAACTCTATTCTCTTGGTAAAGGTCCCGCTTATTGCTACACATCCGGACAGGGAGAGCTCGTTGAGCCAGATCATGTCTTCTCCTCCACGGACGCCATACTCGAGGAAGATGGATCGTCCACGCAATCCCCGAAAGGATACGCCGCCGAACCCACTGAAATCACAACCGAACAACACTGCATTGCCATGCAATCGAGTACCCTTCAGGCTGAAGTGATACTTGAAAGTACAATTGAGAAACCAGAGGCCACCCCTGATGCACGCGTCCAGGAGACGAAAATTTCCTTCAAAACGACAATCCACGAAAACAATGGATGCAGGTGAAGAAAAGCACCGAAACTCGCATTCTTCTATATTCTCGTTGCTCACGATGACAAAACCATCACGACCATCAGATAGTCTGGAACGCAATTCACTGGCGGACAATGACTGCGTCGAACCTCCTTTTCTGCCAACGACTCCATCTGTTTTACTGGAAAAGTCATCTACCATCTTCAGGACTCGACTCACAACCGGTGTCTGATCGTCCTTTTCATCCAGTTCTATCCGGACCTCGAATCTTTGCCCGGGCTGTACCAAAGGAAAGCCAGCATCCTTGAAGACCCTCCAATGACTGTAGATGATGACCTCCTCGTGTGAACTCCTCAGCACGACGAAACGTCCAGCAGTGCTGTCAGCATAGAGAACTGTCGCCAGGTGAACATCACCAGTCATAGCGCAAACTCCTGACCCTGACGAACAAACCCCGCGAACTCCTGCTCAATGTAGTGACGGTGTTGCTCGTAATCGTCCTCATAGCTCATCAGGTACATGCGCTTTCGTAGCTCCATCGGATATGCTTCCAGCAGCTCGGACACGCTGGCATGTACCGGATTCCATTCAGTCAGCGTGCAATCATGCAATATGACTGCCGGGTTGAAACGGACAACGGTTTCCGGAATTGGCCGCGTGTCGCCACTGAAGAGCAGATGTTCGTTGATCCACAGACCATAGGACGGTTTTTCGGGTGTATGACGGTTCTGAAAATATGTCAATCGGACGCCGTTATAGTCAAATGTTTCCCGATCCAGTCGTACAACCTCGAAGTAATCGTCCAGGACTGCCGGACCTTCACCTACCCGACCCATTACTCCCTGAAGAGTCTGACTCCACAGTTCATCATGAATTCCCGGCGCCAGGTACAGATACGGCTTGAACCGATAGCGAAAACGGCACTCATATCCCAAACGCTCCAGGCCAAAACAATGGTCAGCATGGACATGAGATATGAAGATGGCGTTCACATCCGCCAGAGTCAGTCCTTGATCACGCAGGGCGAACTTGATCGTGTAACCGGCGTCTATCAGGAGCCGATGATTGTCTACCGTAATCATGGCATTGTTGTTCCAGTGATCGATTGCTTCGGAGTGCCCGACACCCAGCATGGTCAACACAGCCATCATTCGTGTCCTCAGTCCTGTTTTCCTCGAGCCGTGGTTGAAAGTGGTGTACGTAACCTGCACAGGGGGCTATCCACCGGTCGGATGCCTGAAGCCGTCGCGGCGCTAGTGGGCGGTCAGTCCTCCGGACTGCTTTCTTCGAACGTGGTCAGTCGGCTCGAGAGCAGCCGGGACGAGGAGTATCGGCAGTGGTGCCGTTGGCGCCTCGATGACGAGTGGGTGTACCTGTCGGCGCAAGGCATCTACAGCGCTCTTCGTGGTCAAGGCGAGCGTTTGTGCATGCTGGTGGTGATCGGTGTGTACGCGCCGGGACGCTACCGGCGCACGATGGTGGGCGGGTCGAAGGCGGTGACCGGCGGGGGCTCGCCCTCGTAGCGCTCCACCTCCACCAGGCAGGTGTGGGCGGAGGGGCCCTGCGCGAGGCGCGAGGTCCCCTTGTCGAGGGTGAGCACGTTCACGCTGCCATGCTTGCAGAGACTCCCGATCTCGCCCGGCTCCGCCGGGTCGAACCACGCGCCGGTCGCCATCTGCACCACTCCGCAACGCACCTGCTCGCTCAGGACCGCCCCGGCCAGGCACTGCCCACGATCGTTGAAGACGCGCACCACGTCGCCCTCCCCGATGCCCCGCGCTCCGGCGTCGGCCGGATGCAGGCGAATCGCCTCGCGCCCGTTCACCTTGGCGGCGCGGCTGAACGCGCTCGCGTCGTACTGGCTGTGGAGACGCACCGTGGGCTGGTTCGAGACGAGGTGCAGGGGGAAGCGCGCCGCGAGCGACGCCCCCAGCCACTCCCGGGGCTCCATCCAGGCCGGATGTCCGGGGCAGTCCTCGTAGTCGAAGGACTCGATGGTCTCCGAGAAGATCTCGATGCGGCCGGAGGGGGTGCGCAGGCGATGGGCGTCGGGATCCGCCCGGAACCCGGCGTGCATCACCTGGACGTCGTCGCGCTCCGGCAGCCCGCACTCCCCGTCCCGCCAGAAGGTGTCGAAGTCGGGCAGGGTGAAACCGAGCTCCGACGCGCGCTGCCGGTTCTGGGCGTGCAGGTGGCGCAGCCACTCCATCTCGTCCCGCCCCTCGGTGAAGGCGTCCGCACAGCCGAGGCGGGCGGCGATGCCGGCGAAGATGTCGAAGTCGTGGCGCGCGTCCGCGAAGGGCGCGACGCAGCGCTGCGCCGCGAGGACCCGGGGGTCGCTCGGCGAGGTGACGATGTCGTTGCGCTCCAGCGGGGTGGTCGCCGGCAACACGATGTCGGCGTGGCGCGCGAGCGGAGTCCACCACGGCTCGTGCACCACCACCGTCTCGGGACGCCGCCACGCGCGCAGCAGCCGGTTGAGGTCCTGGTGGTGGTGGAACGGGTTGCCGCCGAGCCAGTAGAGCAGGCGCACGTCGGGAAAGCGGAGTCGCCGGCCGTTGAAATCGAAGGGAGCGCCGGGCTCGAGGAGCATGTCGGCGATGCGCGCGACCGGGATCAGGTCATCGACCGGGTTGGGGCCGGGGTTGAGTCCCGCCCAGCGCATGCGGTGGGCATTGAGTCCGACGTTGGCGGTGGCCGCGTAGCCGTAGGCGACGCCGCCTCCCGGCAGGCCGATCTGCCCCAGCATCGCCGCGAGCGCGGTGCCCGTCCAGAAGGGCTGCTCGCCGTGGTCCTGCCGGGTGAGCGACCAGCTCATGTTGATCATCGTGCGCGACTGCGCCATGCGGCGGGCGAGCGCGCGCAGCACCCCGGCGTCGAGGCCGCTGACCTCCGCCGCCCACTCCGCGTCCTTCGGGCGGCCGTCCTCCTCGCCGCGCAGATATGCGGCGAAGCGTGCGAATCCCGTGCAGCAGCGCGCGAGGAAGGCGGCGTCGTGCCGGTCCTCTTCCAGGAGGGTGTGCGCGAGCCCGAGCATGATGGCGACATCGGTGTTCGGGCGCGCCGGCAGCCACTCCGCGCCGAGGAAGTCCGCCACGTCGTCGCGCAGCGGACCGACGTTGACGAAGGCGACCCCGGCCTCGCGTGCCTCGCGCATGTAGCCGCGCTGGGTGTGGCGGGCGACGCCGCGGTAATTGATCTGGCTGTTCTTGAGCGGCATCCCGCCGAAGCAGACCATGAGCTCGGTGTGCTCGATGATCGAGGGCCAGCTCGTGTGCTGGCCCTGGATCCAGGGGAAGCTGCCCATCACGTGGGGCATGATGGTCTCGGCCGCGGCGAGGCTGTAGGTATTGACGGAGCGGGTGAAGCCGCCGGCGAGGTTCAGCAGGCGGTGCAGGTGGCCTTGGGCGTGATGGAACTGGCCGGCGCTGCCCCACCCGTACGAACCTGCGAATATCGAAGCGTTACCGTGGGCGCGCCGCACCCTTTCGATCTCGGCCGCGACGAGGCGCTCGGCCTCGTCCCAGGACACCGCGACGAAAGGCTCGGCCCCGCGGCGTTCCGTCGCCGCGCCCGGACCGTGGTCGATATACGAGCGTCGAACCGCCGGCCCCGAGATGCGGAGCGGCGAGTCCATGCTCTCGACGAGGCCCCTCCCGATCGGCGAGGGGTCTTCGTCGCCCTCGATCGGCAGCAGCTCGCGGACCCGCCCCTCCTCGACCCGTACCCGGTAGGCACCATAGTGGTTCGCGGTTCGGGGCATGGCACGAAGTTCAGTCATGGCGGCAACGCCTCCGGGGACGGTTCGGGCGGGCGATCCTGGCACCTCGCGCGCGTTTTCGCACGCGGCGTTCGCGCGCTTTCCCCGGCGCAGCGCGCCGGCTTCGCCCGAACCGGGACCACTGCCGCACGACAGTCGCCTGCGGCCGACCCCGCCCATGCGGTATCGTGGCGCCCATGCGCGATCTTCACGACGCCTCGTTCAAGCTGTGGTTCGACCATGCGGAAATGGTCCGGGATCTTCTGCGCGGGTTCGTGCCGGCGGACATGGTCGCGGCGTTCGATTTCGACAGTCTGGAACAGCTCTCCGCCCAGTATGTCGGCGACGACCTGCGCCAGAGCCGGGGCGACATGGCCTGGCGCGTGCGCTTTCGCGACGCGGCGGAGAGCGAGTGGCTCTACCTCCTGGTGCTGCTGGAGTTCCAGTCCACGGTCGACCGGCACATGGCGGCGAGGGTGCTCGCCTACACCGCGCAAACCTACATGAAGCTGATCCGCAATGACGTTCTGCCGGCGGACGGCAGGCTGCCCCCGGTGCTGCCGGTCGTGATCTACAACGGGCGGACACGGTGGTCGGCGCCGGAGGAGGTTAGCGAGACGATCGCGGCGGTGGGCGGCGGGCTGGCGCCGTTCCAGCCTCGGCAGCGCTATCTGCTGCTTGACCAGCACGCGATGACGGTCGAGGATTTGCCGCGTGGCAATGTGGTTTCGGCGCAGATCGAGCTGGAGCAGGGCTCGGTGTCGGCGATGGAGCCAGTGCTGCGTGGGCTCGGGGAGTTGCTGAACGAGCCGCAGCACGGCAGTCTGCGGCGGGCTTTCGCGGAGTGGACGCGGCGGGTGGCCGAGCGCAACAGGCTGCTGGCGGCTCAGCCGGCGTTGGTGGAAGCATTGAAAGAGTTGGAGAAACAGGGGGATTTGGATGCCATGGGATCGCTGTTGGCCGAAAACATAGACAAGTTTGTTGAGGAGCGCGCCGAGGAGCGCGCCGAGGAGCGCGCCGAGGAGCGCGCCAGGGAGCGCCTTGCGGAGGGTCTGGCCCGGGGCAAGGCAGAGGGTCTGGCCCGGGGCAAGGCAGAGGGTCTGGAGCAAGAACGGGCGTTGCTGTCACGCCAGACGGCGCGGAAGTTCGATGGGGGGACGGCGGCGCGTCTGGCGGCACTGCTGGAGGGTGTCGAAGACCCCGAGCACCTCGCCGAGATTGGCGAGCAGGTGATCGATTGCGCCACCGGAGCCGAGCTGCTGGCCAGCGTGGGACGCTCCGCCGGGCGGGGTTGACGCCGTCGCGCAGGACGGAGGCGCCGCAGCCCCGCGACAAATCGGCATTGTGCCGAGAGAGCGTACCAGGGGAGAAGACCATCGCTGACCAGCGACAAAGCTGCCCGTCGCACCCCGGAAACAGCCGTGATCGGATGGTTCACGATGCTGCCCGGGTGTCGACAACGAGTTTGAGAGAAAAGTGTTCAATTCATGAACCGAATGGATGCCATCACTTACGTTCCATGAGGCAGACCACTGACAACAGGATCGAGAAAGGCAGGGGCAACGACGTCACGGCGAGCGCCGCTCACAGGGGTCTCTCCGGCACGCCGGGACGCGATCGGGTCTCCCATTCCTCGTCCACGTAGAAATCGACCTCCGCGGGAGGCAGCGGGAGCCGCCCGCGAATCATGTCGGCGGCCTTCTCCGCAATCATGATGGTGGGTGCGTTGGTATTGCCGCTGGTGACCATCGGCATCACCGATGCGTCGACCACGCGCAGCCCCTCGATGCCGTGCACCCGGCATTCGTGGTCCACCACCGCCATCGGGTCGCCGCCCATGCGGCAGGTCGAGGTGGGGTGGTAGACAGTCCCGGCTTCCGCCCGGGCGTAGGCGTCGAGCTCGTCGTCGCTCGTGCAATCCGGGCCCGGGGCGAGCTCGGCCCCACGGTAGGGGTCGAAGGCGGGCTGGTGGTGGATCTCACGCGCGCGGCGGAGGCCGTCGCGCATCACGCGCCGGTCCTCCTCCTCCGCGAGGTAGCTGTTGAAGATGCGCGGAGCGTCATGCGGGTTCCGGGAGGCGAGGAGCACGCGGCCCCGGCTCGCGGGCCGCATCGGCCCGACGTGGATCTGGAAGCCGTGCGCCACCGGCACCACTTGCCGATACTCGTGCACCGCGGCGGGCGTGAAATCGAGCTGCACGTCCGGGTAGCGCACCCCGGCCCGCGTACGGAGGAATCCGCTCGCCTCGAACACGTTGGTTGCACCGATCCCGTTCTTGAAGATCAGCCAGCGCAGGCCCACCCGCAGGCGTCCCCCACCGTGGGTCCAGGGTTGCAGGCTGACCGGAGCCGGGCACTCGTTGCGCACGTAGGTCCCGAGGTGGTCGACCAGGTTCGCCCCCACGCCCGGCAGGTCCCGGCGTACCGCGATGCCGTGCGCTGCGAGCTCCGCCGCCGGCCCCAGTCCCGAGAGCATCAGCAACTGAGGCGAGTTGAAGGCGCCCGAGCACAGGATCACCTCGCGCCGGGCGCTCGCCTTCGCCGGGAGGCCGCCGCGTTCGTAGGCAACCCCGTCCACCCGGTTGCCGCCGCCGATGACGAGACCGGTGGCGAGCGCGTCGGTCTCCACATCGAGGTTGCGACGATGGCGTACCGGCTCGAGATAGGCGCGCGCGGTGCTCTGACGGCGGCCCTCGCCCACCGACATGCTCATGCGTCCGAAGCCTTCCTGCCGGTACCCGTTGCTGTCGGGGGTGCGGGCGTATCCGGCCTGCACCGCCGCCTCGATGAAGACTTGGTACAGCGGGCAGGCGTGATTGCCCCTACGGGTGAGAACGGGGCCCTCGCCGCCCCGATAGTCGTCCGCGCCGCCCGCGAAGGTCTCGGAGCGCCTGAAGTAGGGGAGCACCTCACGGTAGCTCCAGCCCGTCGCCCCCATCGCCGCCCAGCCCTCGTAGTCGAGCGGGTTGCCGCGCACGAACATCATGCCGTTGATCGACGACGAGCCCCCCAGCACCCGGCCGCGGGGGGTCTCCATGCGCCGGCCGTCCAGCCCCGGCTCCGCCACGCTCCAGTAGTTCCAGTTGAAACGGCGGATACCCATCGCCTCCCCGAAGGCGGCGGGCATGTCGAGCCGGATGCTGGCGGCCTCCCCGCCCGCCTCGAGCAGCAGGATGCGGGTATCCGGATCCTCGCTCAGGCGATGAGCGAGCACGCACCCGGCGGACCCCGCTCCGACGATGATGTAGTCGAATTCCCGTTCCACCCTGAGTCCCCTCATTGCGCAACGCGCGCTAGTGTAGCGGCGGCCCGGGGGCTCCGGCTGCCTGCCGGCGTGGACGGCGAAGCTGTCCCGCATTCCTCTACTTGGGCTCCTGCTGCGGGCGCCGATTTTTCAGGGCTCTTCAAAGCTCGAATTTCGGGGTTCGTGGATAGGAATGGATTCCCGCTTTCGCGGTAATGACGTAAGGGGGTGCCGGGATGACGGATGGTAGTGCGGGAATGACGGAAGGGGGTGCGGGG
>CAYFYD010000048.1:0-14494 GCA_964347195.1 uncultured Ectothiorhodospiraceae bacterium | reverse complement strand
CTCGCAACTCTGAACGCCGCCTGAGTTACACACTACCTTTTATGCAACAATCGGGGAAATAGACCTTCGCGGCGATCCAGCCGAGGGGCACCGAAACGAGATAGGATTTGCTCGTACCCATTCTCGCCGGTAGGGCGATATGATGATCTTCCCTGTCTCTTTGCCAGTCGAGAAGCAGACGCAATGCTTCCCTGTAGGTCATTTCCCTTTCCAACAGGTCCTCAGAAGTCTGGCGGATCCTGCTCACGTCGAGATCGGACTTCATTCCGATGGTTCCGGTGTTTCAGCGGAGCCCCTGGATTCCCGACGACGGTTGCGGATCGCCGTCACACCGGTCGACTGTACGCGCCGGTTCAGCGCTGGACCGTAGCATCCAGTGTCCTGAGAGATACTCACTGTCCCGAATTCCTGCTCCCATTCCTCCGTCGCGAAGCTCTCGTCGATTCGGCGCTTATAAGTTCGCAGAAACGTCTCGAGCGAGGTCGGCCGGTCGTCGAACCACTCGCGCAGGACGTCGAACCCGCCGAAAGAGTACTTGTTGAACTCACGCGTTCCATCGTCGCTCAGAAGATTCTGAGCCTGCGGTTGAACAAGCTCCGACAGAACATCATGGACCCTTTGCCGTTCCGTCGGGTCCACACCCCTGCTCCTCAACTCGCGGCTCAGAAAAAGGGAAACCAGGAGGCTACCGCGGCTCTTGTAGGCTTCGGGAAAGCCGGGAACGAGCTGCGCGGTTTCTTCCAGCGGCAGCGTTTCCTTGCGGTTCTTGGCGATGCCGGCAATGAAGCAGAAATAGAACGCATCGAAGTCGGGCGCAGCCCTTGTTCCCGGAAAAGCACTGAACTCCCTCCTGATACCCCGGAACCAATCGCGTGCTGCCTTGCGAATAAAGAAGTCCATCAGTCGAGTTCGCTCTCCACCTGAAAATCGTTGAAGAAAGCCTCGCCGGTGGCCAAGCATCCGTCCCTTGTCCTCTCGACACCAGACGATATCGCTGAAGCTCTGTCCTCCAAGTGGACGGCACCGCTTCTGAAGAGCGTAATGTACTTTATATCACCATTGCTCGCGCGTTGGAGGCTCGGAAGAAAACTGTCGCGCTCAGTAGAGATCATGAAGGCTACGACCTGCCCTGCGAGCTGGGGAACGAGGCTGCCGATGGTTGGACGAATGTCTCCGTCTATGGGCACGACTGGCGAGTCGACTACAAATGGCAGCGAATGATGGTCCGCCCGATTGAACAAGGTTGCGAGAAAGGCGTACCCAACCGACAGGTTCTCGCCGGCGCTGCCGCCTGCTTGGCCACGCAACAGAAGCGCATCTTCTATCTTGTCTACACGGATCGTGTTGTTCGGCATCAAGCGAGCGATCCGCGCGTTGGTCTCATCTCGAATCTCATCGGCGATCGACTGTTGCGCCTTGCCGCGCGCCTGGTCGACAATCGCGACGAGAACGTCGCGCTTCTTCTTGAGCTCGAGCGTTTCCGTTCTTCGGGCGACTTCGGTTTCGAACAATTCCTTCGCTTTCTGTGCCAGTTTAATGGAGGAAACCGTCTTGGGATCGACCGACTTAAGCCTCTCGGGCGGCATATCCTCCTGGCCGTCCTGGAACTTCTCCAGCTTACTCAGCATGTGAACGCGGGCTTCCTCGAGGCGGTTTTTCTCTCTTCTTGCGGTCGCGGCAGCAGGATTGCACGCTTCGGCCTCCCGCCGCAGCAGGATGAGATCGTTGTCAGCCTGTTGGTGCTTTTTGGATTGCTCGGCGAGCTCCTGTGTCCGCTCGTTCAAGTCATGGGCCGGCTGGCGCATCGACGACCCGACGGCCTCGGAAATGTCCGACTTTATGCGGTTCAGTAGAATGACGTCGTCGGACGCGAGATATCTCTCCGCGCGATCCCGAATGACGGTTCGAATCGCTTCGTCGATGGGGCGGCCGCACACACATTCCACTTCGTCCGACAACTCCTCGAACCATTCCCGGGCGGCACTCTCGGGCAGTTTGACGCGGTCGAGGCCCGACTTGAACTCGAGCATGGTGGTAGCGAAAGCGGGTGACAGAGCCTGCGGATCTCGCATCGCGTCAAGAACGGACTTGGTCATCTCGTCGAGCTCGGCTCGCAGGTCTGCGACCTGAGCTAGGGCCGCTCTCATCTTCGCCTCCCTCACAACTTCCTTCGCTAGCTCCTCGCGGTACTTTTCTTCCTGGCGTTTCATACGGTCGTCGGTCTTCTCAAGCGAGTCTTCGAGCTTTCGCTTATCCTTCTCAAGAGCGGCTATGTGATCCCTCCAATCGCGGAGGCGGTTCATGCTTCTAGTGAGCCCGGTTTGGCCCTTGGCGGTCTCCGTTTTCGTGCTGTCATCCCAGTACTTGCCGACCTTTTCGGACATCAGGTCGAGCAGATGGACCTGGAAAAGGCTCTTGACCGCTTTACCGGCGTCGGTCTTCCTGTGATCCAACAAGTCGTCCGCGAGCTCTCCGTCGAAGACGTAGAAGTTGACGAATTCCTCGTTCATAAACCGATGCAGGGAACGTGGTGGATGGAAGCCGTGGTCTTGTCCGCTCCCCCACGTGGTCTTGTAATCGGTCCGTCCGAGGGCGAAGTCAAACTCCAGAGTCACGGTTAGGGGTCTGGTATCGAGTTGGAGTCTGACTTCAAAACTACCGCGGTCGCTGGCATGGTCTTTCTTCCGGAATCTTCCTATGTCTTCGGATTCCCTCCGCTTTTCGAGGTTTCCCGAAAGCGCCGCCCGGAGTAGTTCGAGCGTCGTCGTCTTTCCCGTGCCGTTCGGCATTTGAATCAGGGAAACGCTGAAGGGACGGTCGCGACCCTCGCAGAGGTCGATTTCGTGGTCGGGGCACCGGAGGCCTGTGGCTTTCCATCCCAGAATCCGCAGCGTGGTGGTCATCGATCCGGACTCCCGTCGCTGTCGGGCGGCTCGCCACCGACGTCCGGCGCGAGGTCGTCAACATACTTCGCCCTCTCCGCCTCCTCCTTGGTGCGCGGCAGCGTGCTGTCGTAGAGGAGCTTGAGGTGTCTCTCAGCATCCTCGATCTCTTCGTTACCGGATGAGAGTTCTTCGAACCAAGCGACCAGCTTTCTCGACAGCGACGCGTCTTGCCCGGCCTCGTCAACGGCGGCCTCGATCGCTTCCCTTATCTTCGGATCCATCGCCATACCTCACTGGACGGGACGTACTCGGGACAGTTCCGCCAGCCAGTTGCGGCGAATCTCGTCCGCGTTCGGATCGTTGTCATCGCCACCTTCGCGGATAAAGTCGACGACGTTAGCGGTCTTGTCTGGATTGTCCGGGTCTACGCGCAGGCAGCGTCCGAGGCGCTGGATCGTCTCCAAGCGGGCTCTGTCCGAAGAAAAAAGAACTACCGTTTCCAGCGAGCGGATGTCGATGCCTTCCGACAGGCGACGGCATGCGATGAGGCATTCAAGGTCACCAGCGGCGAACCTTCTGAGCGTTCCGGAGTCCTCGCCCGAGAAGTAGGTGTGAATATCCGATCGGTACTTCTGAACAGTCTCCAGAGCTGTGCGGCCATAGCTCGTATCTCCAGCGAAGATGATGCACCGCTTCAGAAGGTCCCGGCGGCTTGCGATGAATTTGTCGAAGATCGGCAGCTTGGCCGGGGACGTCTTGTAGACTCGGGCGATCTCGTTCCAGACCCTCTCCTCCGGCATAGGGTCTCCGACGGCCTCCCGCGCGGCGCGGCGCCTGAAGATGGCCGCGACGCGCTCGCGGTCCCCGGAAGTCAGTTCGTAGTGGAGGGGGAAGTAGTCGAAGGGCGCCAGGACACCGCGTTCGATGGCTTCCTCGAGTCCGAAGGTCATGAGGACGGGACCGACGTGTTCTTCGATGAAGACGTTGCCCTCCTGGTCGTACATCCGCTCTGGAGTGGCACTCAGTCCTAGCCGAAAGCGTATGTTGTCCGACAGCCCGGCCAGACGCTCGCGGTTGCCTTCGCTGCCCAGTCCGTGAACCTCGTCGTGGACCAGTAGCGTTCGGGATCCCCGGGCGGGAGTCAGGCGGCTTAGCGCCTTGGCGCACGGCTCCCGAGATACCAGCAGTATCCTGTTTCCGGTCTCGAGTGCGAAGTTGTCGAGCTGTTTGCTGGAATCATAGTGGCGGGACACGACGGCGCGCCCCGGGAGATGCACAGTCGCCTTCTGGAGTTCCGCGAACCACTGGTTGAGCAGGTCGGTACCGTGCATGGACACGATGGCGCTGTCGATGGCACTACGCTCGAACAGCGTCCGGAGGATCTCAATGGCCGTCCTCGTCTTTCCAGTGCCGGTCGCCATGTCGAGCACTCCGCGCTCCGCCGCGAGAAACACTTTCACGGCCTCGTCCTGATGGCGCCATCTGGTAGAGGCGGCCTCGACCCGCGAGTGTCCGGTGTCGCGTTCCGCGCAGATGCGGATCAGTCGCTTCCTGGCCGCTTCGGGGAAGCTGTAGACCTCGACGCCTCGATCCTCACGGTTCCACAGGGCTTCGAAGTGCGCCCGCTTACGCTCGGCGCGAGCGGCACTGTCGCCGGACACCCAAGAGGTGAACACGTCGATACACTCGCGGTTGTTTTCGAACGCATTACGGCTCTCGTTGGAGGAGCCGGTGAAGGCGACATAGTCGCGACCGTTCAGGAAGAGCCCGATCTTCTCGTGATAGATGCCAGTACCGATCTTGGGAACGGCAATGCGGATCTCGAGGCGACCGATCTCGAGTAGCCGGACTAGACACGCCGTGCCGTCGCCCATGCCGTCCGCAAACTCCTCCTCGACGGTCCGAACGACGCGATCAGTGCAGACTTGGCGCTTCGCCGTCCCCGTCTCGATGGCATCGAGGTCGGCTTCGGAAAATTCGACCGAGGTGACGAGCCGGATGCGGCCTTCGCTCGCGACGAACTCACCGAGCGGCGCGCCAAAAGCTTCGAACGCCGAGCTGGAGAAGTATCCGACGGCTCGCCAGTACTCCTGCGCCTCGCGCAGCGACGGCCGGAAGAAATCCTTGACGATGTCGTCGTGTCCGGATCGGTAATCTTCCCGGTATCGAACATCCCGTAGGCTCATGGCGGGTCGGAGTCGATCGTTGGCAAGGGACTAGGTCGGGTGCCGTCACGAGCCTCGGGCAGGAGTCCGGCCAAGGGATGGGTGGGCGTTGTCGTCAAGCTGTCCGTCGCAGTACCGACCAGAAGTCCGACCTGCCGCGCCGGTGCTCTCTCCAGCCACTTGCGGCAACGTGACCAGTCGGCCGCGTCCTCGGGCGTTCGGCACTGGACGGTAACAATTGGGAAGGGTTTAACTGTGAGCGTCCCCAGCGTAGGGTTGGACGACCCTCTGATGGCGGCGGCGAGACTCGCGCCGTGTCGGATAGGGGCACGATGGAAGCGAGGGGCGGGAGGCGTTCTGCGTCCTTCTTCGTGTTCGTCGCGAGGCCGGCTCATCCCGTCGCGGGGGGCCTGTGCACTGTGCTCCCGGAACACCATTCCACCCTCAAGCAACCCAACGCCATTGTCGGATATGTTATTCGGCCGGTTTCCGCGCCGTCAAAGGTATTGTCCAATACTGCCGATGATACGGCCCCCAGCATGCGCACCCTCCCGACCTCGTGAACGCCAACCTCTACGACCAGTTCCGGGCCCGCTTTCCCTCCGACCGGAGCCGCTCCTTCGTCGAGAACGCATCCGGTAGGCGCTGGAGCTACGCCGCGCTCGAGGAGGAGACTGGCCGGATCGCCGCCGGTCTGCGCAACTTGGGCTTGACGAGGGGCGACCGCGTGGCGGTGCAGGTCGAGAAGTCGCCCCGTGCCCTCTTCCTCTACCTCGCCTGCCTGCGTGCGGGGCTCGTGTACCTCCCCCTCAATCCCGCCTCTCCGGAGCCGGAGCTCGACTACTTCCTCGGCGATGCGGAGCCTGCGCTGCTCGTCTGCCGGCCGCAGTCCCGGCGAAGGCTCGAGCCGCTCGCACGCCGGCACCGGGTCGGAGCGGTCCTCACCCTGGACGAAGAGGGCGGGGGCAGTCTCGCGGAGGCGACCGAGCCCGTTGCGCCCCTGGAGCCCAGCGTCCCCTGTGCTCCCGGCGATCCGGCGGCGCTGCTCTATACCTCCGGCACCACCGGGCGGCCCAAGGGAGCGGTGCTGAGCCATCGCAACCTCGCGTCCAACGCCGAAGCGCTCCAGCGTGCCTGGAGCTTCGGACGGGAGGACGTGCTGCTCCACGCGCTGCCGCTGTTCCATACCCACGGGCTCTTCGTCGCCTGCCACTGCGTGCTGCAAGGCGGCGCGTCGATGCTGCTGCTGCCGCGCTTCGATGCCGGAGAGGTGGTCCGTCGCCTGCCGCGGACCTCGGTGTTCATGGGTGTGCCGACCTTCTATGTCCGCCTGCTCCGACACCCCGGCCTCGGCGCGGAGGCCAGCCGCAACGTACGCCTCTTCGTGTCGGGCTCCGCCCCGCTGCTGCCGCGGACCTTCGAGTCGTTTCACGAGCGCACCGGCCATCGCATCCTGGAACGCTACGGGATGACGGAGTGCGGGATGGTCACGTCGAACCCGCTCGAGGGGCCCCGCAAGGTGGGTACGGTGGGCAAGCCGCTTCCCGGCGTCACGCTGCGGGTGGTGGACGGGGAGGGCCGAACGCTTCCTCCCGGCGAGACCGGTGCGGTCGAGTTCAGGGGGCCGAACGTCTTCGACGGCTACTGGAAGCTGCCGGATCGACGGGCGCTGGACTTCACCGATGACGGCTGTTTCCGCTCCGGCGACCTCGGGGCCATGGACCGGGACGGTTACCTCACACTGGTCGGACGGGAGAAGGACATCATCATCAGTGGAGGACTGAACGTGTACCCGAGAGAGGTCGAGACCCTGCTCGACCGCGTCGAAGGCGTGCGGGAATCCGCGGTCGTCGGGATACCCGACGAAGACCTCGGCGAACGCGTGACCGCAGTGGTGGTCCCCGCCGGGTCCCGCGACGCGCTCGACTCGTCCGCCGTCATCGCGGATCTGAAGACCGTCCTCGCCGGCTACAAGGTGCCCAAGGCGCTCTACCTCATGGACGAGCTCCCCCGGAACGCGATGGGAAAAGTGCAGAAGAACCGGCTGCGCGAGCGCGTCCGGCAGCTCGCGGACGGCCCCCGGAGGTCCTCGGGCGACGTCTGAGGACCCGGGACTACCGGCTCCGGGAAGGCCGCGAGTCAGGCGGTGCCGGTGATCCGAAGCGCCGTGAAGAGCAGGGCTTGCGAGGCCACCAGCAGGCCCACGAAGCGCCAGGTCATCCCCCGGAATCCGCGCTCCATATCGACTCTCAACCCCGCGATGTCCGTCTTGACCTCCACCTTGAACTCCGCGATGTCCGTCCTGATGTCCGCGAGGTCCGTCTTGACCTCGGTCTTGAACTCCGCGATGTCCGTCCTGATCTCGGCCTTGAACTCAGCGGTGTCCGCCCTGACATCCGCGATGTCCGTCCTGGTTGCCGCTTCGGGGGCGTACACCATGCTCTCCACCGCTTCCTTCGCCAGATCCTCGTTCGCACCGGCATCGACCAGCGCGCGATACAGTGCCGTAGCGCTCATCTTTCCCTCCCTGGAATGTGACGGCGGCCTTCCGAACAGTGGCCGCAGGGGACGAGGATAACATCAAGCAACGGACGAGAGATGGGTCCCTCTCGTCGACCTCGCTGGCCCTGAGCGGTCGGGCCGGCGACCCGCACAGGATCGGCCTCCACCGATGCGCCGCCCCCTCGCGCAGGTGGGGCTTCCTTCCCTGCCCGCCGCCCCGGGATGCCGGGCGGGGCGTATCGCGTCAGGCGGCCGCGGCCTCTTCCACCCGCTCCACCCGCGCCGCGCAGAACTTGAACTCCGGGATCTTGCCGAAGGGATCGAGCGCCGGGTTCGTGAGCGTATTGGCCGCCGCCTCGGCGAAGCAGAAGGGGACGAAGGCCATCTCCTCCGGCACCGCGCGGTCGGCTCGGGCGAGGAGCTCGATCGCGCCGCGGCGGGTGGTGATCCGGACCCGGCCGCCGGCCGAAACACCCAGCTTCGCGAGCGTTCGCGGGGCGAGGCTCGCCACCGCCTCGGGCTCCAGCGCGTCCAGCATCGCGGCCCGGCGGGTAATCGCCCCGGTATGCCAGTGCTCGAGCATCCGTCCGGTGCTCAGTATCATCGGGTACTCGTCGTCCGGTTGCTCGTCCGGGGGCACGATCGCAGCCGGCACCAGCTTCGCGCGCCCGTCCGGAGTCGGGAAGCCGTCGCCGAACACGATGTCGTGGCCGGGACGGTCCGGAGCATCGCAGGGGTAGGTGACGGCGTTCTCGTCCTGCAGGCGCTCCCAGGTGATGTTGTCGAGGGAGGGCATCACCGTCTTCATCTCGGCGAAGACGTCGGCGGGGCCGCCATAGGCCCAGTCGAGGCCGATGCGCCGGGCGAGCTCCTGGACGATCCACCAGTCCTGGCGCGCATCGCCCGGGGTGTCGAGCGCGACGCGCCCCATCTGGACCTGGCGGTTGGTGTTGGTGACGGTGCCGTCCTTCTCCGGCCACGCCGAAGCGGGCAGCACGACATCGGCATGGAACGCGGTCTCGGTGAGGAAGATGTCCTGCACCACGAGATGCTCCAGCTTCGCGAGCCCCTCCCGCGCGTGCTCCACGTCCGGGTCCGACATCGCCGGGTTCTCGCCCATGACGTACATCGCCCTGATCACCCCGGCGTGGACCGCGTCCATGATCTCGACCACGGTGAGGCCGCGCTCGGGATCGAGCGGCGTGCCCCAGGCGTCGCGGAAGCGCGCCTGCACGTCGGCCGCCTCCACCGACTGGTAGTCGGGATAGACCATCGGGATGAGTCCCGCATCGGAGGCCCCCTGCACGTTGTTCTGGCCCCGAAGCGGGTGCAGTCCGGTGCCGGGGCGCCCGACGTGACCGGTCACCATCGACAGCGCGATCAGGCAGCGCGCATTGTCGGTGCCGTGTACCGACTGCGATATCCCCATCCCCCAGAAGATGATGCCGCGTTCCGCCCCCGCGTAGCGGCGCGCCACCTCGCGCAGGGTCTGCGCGTCGATCCCGCATACCGGGGCCATCGCCTCGGGAGTGAAGTCCCGGATGTGGCGCTTCAGGTTCTCGAAGCCTTCGGTGTGGGCCTCGACGTACTGGCGGTCATGGAGCCCTTCGCTCACGATGACGTTGAGAAGGGCGTTCAGCAGGGCGACGTCGGTGCCCGGAGTGAACTGGAGCATGTAGGTCGCGTGCTTGCGCAGCGCCTGGCCGCGCGGGTCCATGACGATCAGGGTCTTGCCGGCGCGAGCGGCCTGCTTGAAGAAGGTGGCGGCGACCGGGTGGTTCTCGGTCGGGTTGGCGCCGGTCACGATGATCACGTCGGCGTCCGCGCAGCGGTGAAGGGGGCGGTCACCGCCCCGGAGCCGATGCCCTCGAGCAACGCCGCGACCGACGAGGCGTGACACAGCCGGGTGCAGTGGTCGACGTTGTTGGTGCCGAACCCGGTGCGGATCAGCTTCTGCACGAGGTAGGCTTCCTCGTTCGAGCCCTTGGCGGAGCCGAAGCCCGCCAGCGCCTGCGAACCGTCCCGGTCGCGCACCCGGCGCAGGCCCTCGGCCGCCGAGTCGAGCGCTTCCTCCCACGACGCCTCCCGGAAGTGGGTCCAGGGCTTCGCGGGGTCGACCTCGCACTCGGCGTGCTTGGGCGCGTCGTCGCGTCGAATCAGGGGTCGGGTCAGGCGGTGGGGATGACGCACGTAGTCGAAGCCGAAGCGACCCTTGACGCAGAGGCGCTGCCGATTGGCGGGTCCGTCGCGGCCCCGCACTGCGACGATGCGGTTGTCCGCGATCCGGTAGTCGATCTGGCAACCGACCCCGCAGTAGGGACACACGCTCGCCACCTCGCGCAAGGGCTCGGTGTACCCCACCCCGGCTTCGTCCACCAGGGCCGCTTCCATGAGGGCGCCGGTGGGACAGGCCTGGACACACTCTCCGCATGCGACGCAGGTGCTCGCACCCATCGGGTCGTCGAAATCGAACACGATCTTCGAGCCGTGCCCGCGGTAGGCGAGCCCGATCACGTCGTTCACCTGCACCTCCCGGCACGCGCGCACACAGAGGGTGCAGTGGATGCAGGCGTCGAGGTTCACCCGCATCGCGACGTGGCTCGAGTCGGGGGCAGGGGGAGGGCGGCCCGGGAAGCGGCTCGACGCCACCCCCATGTCGTCGGCCCAGCGCCACAGCTTCGAGGCGGGGTCGTGCGCCACCTCGCGCGCGGGCTGGTCCGCGACCAGCAGCTCCATCACGAGGTTGCGCGCCGACCGGGCGCGCGGCGTCCCGGTGCTCACCTTCATCCCCGGCGAGGGCGTGCGGATGCACGAGGCGGCGAGGACCCGCTCTCCCTCGATCTCCACCATGCACGCACGGCAGTTGCCGTCGGCACGATAGCCGGGCTCGCCGGCGTGGCACAGGTGCGGGATCCGGGTGCCGCGGCGTTTCGCCACCTCCCAGATGGTCTCGTCCGGCCCGGCCTCGACCTCGACCCCGTCCAGCGAGAAACGGACCGCCTCGCTCATTCCAGCTCCTCGCGGAAGTGCTCGAGCAGCGAATTTAGCGGATTCGCCGCCGCCTGTCCCAGTCCGCAGATCGAGGCATCGGCCATCGTCCGGCCGAGCTCGACGAGCAGAGGCTCGTCCCACTCCGCCTGCGACATCAGCGCGACCGCCTTCTCGGTGCCGACCCGGCAGGGCGTGCACTGGCCGCAGCTCTCGTCCTCGAAGAAGCGCATCAGGTTGAGGGCCGCCGCCTTGATGTCGTCCTTGTCGCTCATGACCACCACCGCATGGGAGCCCACGAAGCAGCCGTGCCTCTCGAGCTGGCCGAACTCCAGCGGAAGGTCGGCCATGCGCGCGGGCAGGATGCCGCCGGAGGCGCCCCCCGGCAGGTAGCCCTTCAGGGAGTGCCCTTCCTGCATGCCGCCGCAGTACTCCTCGACCAGCTCGCGGAGCGTGATGCCGGCGGGGGCGAGCTTGACTCCCGGTTCCTTCACCCTCCCGGAAACCGAGAAGCTGCGCAGTCCCTTGCCGCCCTTCCTGCCGTGGCCCGAGAACCACTCCGGACCCTTCTCGACGATGTCCCGCACCCAGTAGAGCGTCTCGACGTTCTGCACCAGGGTAGGGCGTCCGAAGAGGCCGACCTCGGCGACGTAGGGGGGGCGGTGGCGGGGCAGTCCGCGCTTGCCCTCGATCGACTCGAGCATCGAGGACTCCTCGCCGCAGATGTACGCCCCGGCGCCCCGGCGCAGATCGATCGCGATGCCCCGGCTCAGCCCCGCCGCCTCGATCTTCGGGATCTCGGCGAGAAGGATGCTGCGCACCGCCGGATACTCGTCGCGCAGATAGATGTATACGCGCTCCGCCTCCACCGCCCAGGCCGCAACGAGCATGCCCTCCAGGAAGCGATGCGGGTCCCGCTCGAGGTAGTGGCGGTCCTTGAAGGTGCCGACCTCGCCCTCGTCCGCGTTCACCGCCATGAAGCGTGGACCCGGGAAGCCGCGCACGATCGACCACTTGCGCCCGGTCGGGAACCCGGCCCCGCCGAAGCCGCGGAGGCCCGAGCGGCTCACGATCCCGACCACCTCCTCGACCCCGCGTTCGCCCGCGATACAAGAGCGCAGGAGGGCGTAGCCGCCGTCCTCCTCGCAGTACGCGTCGAAAGCACGGTAGGCGGGGATGACCGGGTGCACCTCGCCCGCCTCGATCGCGGAGAGTACGGCGCCGGCGCTCGCGCGGTCGACGTGGTGGTGGCCGACCTCCACCGTGGGGGCATGGTGGCAACGACCCATGCACGGGGCGCGCACCACCCGGAACCCGCTCCCTGCCCGGGCCTCGAGCTCGCGCAGCAGAGCGCCCGCACCCATCAGCTCGCAGGTGAGGCTGTCGCACACCCGGACGGTGAGCGGGGGGGGAGGCTCCGCGCCCTCGGTGACGACGTCGAAGTGGGCGTAGAAGGTGGCGGTCTCGTAGACCTCGGACATCGGCACGCGCATCTCTTCGGCCAGGGCCGCGAGATGGGCGGCCGACAGGTGTCCGTAGCGGTCCTGAACGAGGTGCAGGTACTCGATCAGCAGGTCCCGCCTGCGCGGGCGCTCCCCGAGCAGAGCGCGGATCCGATCCTGCGCCTCGGGATCGACTGGGCGGCCCCTGGGCCGGAGCGCTCCCCGTCCTCTCCCCGATCCCGGGTGGCGCCGCTGGCGCACCCGCCCCGCGTTGCCCGACATCTTCCCGCTCGGTCTCCCCAAGTCCCAACCGCCGGGAGTCTAACAGGATGTCGCGTACGCCTGCGCCTCGCGGGCCGCCGGGCCGGACGAGGCGAGTGAAGGGCTGCGCTCCGGATCGTGCCCGCGCCCTTCGTGAGGAAGGTCGCACCCCATGGCTCGATGCGTAGCCGGGCGGCACGGGGCGCTCCGGCATGCCCGGATCCGGGCATGCCGGAGTACCCGACCCATCCCCCGGGGCGGAACGCATTGTTCTCCATGCGAAAGGCTGGTTGTTCCTCATGCCGGGGAAGGGCTCGAAAGGCGGGCGCTCCGTGCATCGGGCTCCCGACCGAAAGGCGCACGGGACGCGGCACCGGGGCGGCGAGCGGCGGGTCGAAGCTCGACCGGGCTCGCCTCGCCGCTACATCACGGGGCGAATCTCGAAGTCGTGGAAGCGGTTCTTCTCGAAGTTGGAGCGGAACATGTCGCGGAGCCGGGAAGCCGCGCATGCGTAGGGCTCCCGCCCCTTCCATGTGCGCCGGGGATCGAGCATCTCGCTGTCCACCCCCGCCACCGTCTCGGGAATCCGCAGACCGAAGTCCGGCAGCACTCGCGAGCCCCGGGCTTCCAGCTCGCCGTCGAATGCGGCTCGCAGCAGAGTGCGCGTAGCCTGGATCGCGATGCGATCGGCCTCTCCGGCGGGTCCGCCACTCCAGCCGGTGTTGAGCAGGATGCAGCGCGCCTCGTGCCGCTCCATCTTCTCCTTGAGCAGCTTCGCGTACACCGGGGGGCGCCGCGCCATGAAGGGGGCTCCGAAGCAGGCGCTGAAGGTGGCCTGCGGCTCCGTCACCCCGACTTCGGTGCCCGCGAGCCTGGAGGTGAATCCCTGTACGAAGTGGTACATCACTTCGTCGCCGTCCAGGATCGAAACCGGGGGCAACACCCCGAAGGCGTCGGCGGTGAGCAGCACGATGGTCTCCGGGTGTCCCCCCCTCGCTCCGACCGCGACGTTGGGATTGCAGTCGAGCGGATAGGAGAAGCGGGTGTTCTCGGTGATGCTGCGATCGCTCAGGTCGAGCTCCTGGGGATCGGTGTCGGAGAGCGCCCGCCCGGGGAGGGAAGGCACGTTCTCGATGATGGTGCCCGGCATCGAAAGGGCGGCGGCGATTACGGGCTCGGCGTCCTTGTCGAGATCGATGAGCTTCGCGTAGCAGCCGTCTTCGAGGTTCGAGACCCCTTCTTCGGTCCACCCCGTTTCGTCGTCGCCGATCAGGCGCCGCTGCGGATCCGCGGACAAGGTCGTCTTCCCGGTTCCGGACAGGCCGAACAGGATGGCGGTGTCGCCCCGTGCGCCGGTGTTTCCCGAACAGTGCATCGAGAGGTAGCCCTGTCCGGGCAACAGGAAGTTCATCACGGTGAAGATGGTCTTCTTGACCAGCCCGCAGTAGTCGGCCCGGCCCGCCACCAGACACAGGCGGTTGCGGAAGTCGATGATCGCGGCGCGGTCGGAACAGGTGCCGTCCCGCCCCGGCTCGCAACGGAAGGACTGCACGCTGAGCATGGTCCAGCGCTTGCTCTCCGCATCCGCTATCCCCGGATCCGCCTTGGGGAACATGTTGTGCGCGAACATCGCATGGGTGGCGTACTCGCCGACGAAACGATAGGGAACGGAGTAGGCGGGGTCCGTGCCGGCGTAGACGTCCTGGACGTAGAGCGAGCCTGCGCGCCGGTTGAGATGCGACACTACCCGCGCGAGCAGCGACCGGTAGCGATCGGGGTCGAGGGGCTTGAAGTTGCCCTTCCACCACAGCTCGTCCTCCACCTCCGGCCACGCGACTCCGAAGGTGTCGTCGACCGGCCGTCCGGTACAGGTCGGATCGGTGTAGAACACGAGGGGGCCCCGGACCCCGAGCCGGGTGGCGAAGGCCTTGGGTTCGTCGTCCGGCCCGCCGTCGCGTACTCGGCCCCGATCGTTGCGAAGCGCCTCGTGGAAGAGTGCGTGCTTGGTCAGATTGTGGCGGTAGCGGACATTGACGAGCCCGAGCGTCCTCTCGAGCTCCGCGGACAAGCTCATCCCCTCCTCCGATGCCCCGTACCCGGCAGGAACGATGCGCAAAGCGCGCGGGCGACCCCCCTCGATGCTTCGAGGGAGCATAACGGCGGGCCCGTCGGGCGGCAACGTAGCGCCCGTGGAGGTCAGGGCTCTTCAAAAGTCGGCTTGACGGCTTCAGACTCCGAGCTTCGGGATTGG
>CAYFYD010000047.1:0-14612 GCA_964347195.1 uncultured Ectothiorhodospiraceae bacterium | reverse complement strand
TCGGCTGGGGCACCGCCGAGCACTGGATGCGGATGCAGGCGAGCTACGAGCTTGCGCAGGCGCGCCGGGACCGTGCCGCCGCAGAACGTCGCGCGGGCGCGATGCACGCATGATGCCGCCTCGCGCCTGCCGCCGTTCGTCCGCCTGCGCCGCTTCCGGTCAGGGGCAGACCGTCTTTCAGTCGTTGTGATTCGTGGCGCGCTGACTGATGCGCCTTTCGTGGAATGAGGTCCGTGCTCGGGCCGCGGCCTACGAGAAGGGTCAACTCCAGGAAATCGACCTCGTGGCGCGGCGGACTTCGGGAGAGTGGGTCGCCATCCAGTGCGAGTGCTACGAGGACCGGCATACCCTCGGGAAGGGCGAGAAGGCGTGCTGGTCCGGTCTCGCTCGAGGCACCCTGGGTGCATCGGGTCTGTTCGATGCGTGCCCTCAGCTCCCGCCATCCGCTCTGCGCGCGAGCCGAGCCCGGTCGAGGCGCAGCAGGAGCGCCTCCTGTTCAGGGTCGCGCGGCCGGCGACCGGCAACCCGGCCCGGCGTCTCCGAGTTGAGGATCTTCACCCACCGTGCCCGCTTGCGCCG
Source organism: uncultured Ectothiorhodospiraceae bacterium (assembly GCA_964347195.1). Classification (GTDB taxonomy): domain Bacteria; phylum Pseudomonadota; class Gammaproteobacteria; order HK1; family HK1; genus JAJEAD01. The sequence continues at coordinate 14,033 of CAYFYD010000047.1, read as the reverse complement.
CCGGACCTCGCGCAGGAACGCGTCGTAGGTCAGCATCGTGGATTGAACTCCTCGCGCAGCGACCGCATCTCGCGGTCCTCCTCCTCTGCCGCACCGGCCCGTGCGGCGAGATAGGCCCAGTCGAGGCGGCCGGCGTAGAGCGCGGTCAGCCGGCGCGTCCAGCGTTGGTCCTCGTCGCTCTTCCAGTGTATCCAGGCCCGGAAGCGATCGAGGATCAGGTCTTCGATGCCGATGACCACGACCCGCAGCCCATCCACGTCGAGCACGGTGCGCGGGGCGTCTTCTCCCGGGAGTCCGGCCGGAGCCGGCGCCTCGAAGAGCAGATCGAGGTCTTCGCGTATCCAGAATCGCCCCTCCTTCCGGAAGTCGAGAACGGCGAACGCCTCATTCACCCTCGGGTCCGACGGGAGCGCGAGGTCGGTGTCGCCGGTGGTGTAGCCGCCGGCGGTGTAGAGCTCGACCGCGCCGCCGCCGACCAGGATCGGCTCGATGTCGTGCGGCTCGAGCAAGGCGGTGAGCACACCGAGCGCAATCAAGCGTCTGCGCTGCGGATCGGGCTCGTCGCGGAGCGCATCGATTCGACGCCGAGCGACCTTCGGATCCATGCCGCGGTCCCGCTGCCCGGACGTTCCGGCCCCCGCTCAGGCGAGGGCGCCGATCGCCTCGAGGTCCGCGGGCTCCACTTCCAGGCCGGCCGCCTTCGCGCTGTTCCGGATGCTCTCGGGCCGGGTCGCACCGGGGATCGGCAGCACGTGGTCCCCGAGGCCGAGCAGCCAGGCGAGCAGGAGCTGGTAGGGGCTCGCGCCGTACTTGGCCGAGAGGTCCCGCAGCACCGGGTGGGAGGCGCAGGCCCGGTGCCCGATCTCGCCGCCGACCGGATACCAGGCGATGTAGGTCACGTCCATCTCGCGGCAGCGCTCGACGAGTCCGCTGTCCACGTCACCGCGCACCCAGGGGTTGCACTGATTCTGGAGGCTCTCGATCCGGGCCACCCGCTGGGCCCGCTCGAGCTGATCGAGGTCGAGGTTCGACATGCCGATGTGGGCCACCTTCCCCGCCTCCTGCAGATCGCGCATCGCGCCCACCGTCTCCTCGAGCGGAACATCTTCATCCGGAGTGTGAAGCTGGTAGAGGGTGATGGTCTCCACCCCGAGACGCCGGAGACTTCCTTCACAGGCGTGCTTGATATGCTCGGGTCGCCCCGATCTCGTCCAGGCGCCGCCCGGCCGGAGGCTCCCCCCCTTGGTCGCCACCGTTACCTCGCCGGTGTCTCCGATTCTTTCCAGGGCTTTGCGGATCAGCTCTTCGTTGTGACCGAAGTCGTGCTCGTCGAGGCAATAGGCGTCGGCGGTGTCGATGAGGTCCACGCCCGCGTCCACCGCGCGGGCGATCACTTCGAGCGCCTGCGCTTCCGAGGGCCGGTTCACGTTCGAGAGGGGCCATGCCCCGAGACCGATGGGGTGGACGCGGATGCCGGTACGGCCGATGGTGCGTTTCATGATCTTCTCCTTCATGGATTCGTCGTGCCGACTTGCGCCGCGGCCGGGACGCAGGCCATGAGCGCACGCACTGCGCCTTCGATCCGCGCTCCGTCCGGCAGGACTGCCGCCTCGATCGGCGTGCTGTACGAGATGGTCACGTCGGCGCGGGTAACCCGCTTTATCGGGGCCCGGAGCGCGTGGAAGCAGCGCTCGGCCACCAGGCCCGCGACCTCGGCGGCGAAGCCGCAGGTGCGGCCCGAGTCGTCGGCGACGACGAGGCGGCCGGTCTTCGCCACCGAGGCGGCGAGTCCCGCCTTGTCGAAGGGCAGCAGAGAGCGCGGGTCCCATACCTCGACCTCGATCCCGGCGCGGGCGAGCCGCTCCGCCGCCTCGAGTGCGGCGGGTACCAGGTGTCCCACCGCGCACACCGTCGCATCGCGCCCTTCCCGGCGTCGCACCCCTCGGGCGAGCGGGGTCCGGTAGGACGCTTCGGGCACTTCGCCGCGCGCGCCGAGCAGGCCCGCGGGCGCCACGAAGGCAACCGGGTCGTCCTCGAACACCGCGGCGAGCAGCAGCCCTTTCGCGTCCTCCGGGGTGGCGGGCATCACCGTCTTGATCCCGGCGTGCATGAGCAGGGGGTAGGGGTTGTCGGAGTGCTGGCCCGCGCGCCCGCCGCCCGCTCCCGCCCCCATCAGGAAGAAGGTGACGGGGATCCGGCCCTGACCGCCGAGCATGAGCCGGAGCTTCGCGGCCTGGTTCACGATCTGGTCGAAGGCAGGATAGATGAGCGAGGAGACCTGGAACTCCACCACCGGGCGGAGCCCGGCCATCGCCGCCCCGTTCGCGAAGCCGGTGAAGGCCGCTTCCGAGATCGGCATGTCAAGCACCCGTTCGGGGGCGAAGCGTTCGTCCAGGCCGCGGGTCTCCGCCCGCACCCCGCCGCGGATGTTCTCGCCGAGCACCATCACCGAGTCGTCTTCCGACATCGCCTGGTGGAGGGCCTCGTTCAGGGCTTCGACGTAGGTGAGCGTTCTCACGGCTCCCACCCCCGGGCCGGGAAGTCGGGGTAGGTGGAGGCGTACATGAAGTCGAGCGCGCGGTCGGCCGGCGGCCGGCGGCCCGCCCGGGCGAACTCGACCGCGGACCCGAGCTCCCGCTCTATCTCCTCGTCGATCCCGACCCGCGCGCCCTGCGCCCAGAGCCGATCGCGGTCCAGCTCTGCCGCGAGGCGCGCGATCGGGTCGCGCTCCCGCGCCTCCTCGAGGAAGGCGGCGCTTCGGATCTCTCGGGGCGGCACGCCGGTCGCGATGTTGTGCGCCAAGTAGCGCACGGTGCGGCACTCGATGAAGCTCGGTCCCGCGCCGTCCCGCGCGCGTTCCACCGCGGCCGCGGCCGCCCCGTGCACCGCGCGCACGTCCATCCCGTCCACCGAGCACGACGCAAGCCCGAAAGCGGCCGCGCGCGGCTCTATGCCGGCCGGCATCATCTCCTCGGCGAAGGAGGTGACGGCGAGCCCGTTGTTCTCGCACACGAACACCACCGGCAGGCGGAGCAGCACCGCGAGGTTGAAGGACTCGAGCAGCACCCCCTGGTTCATCGCCCCGTCGCCGAAGAAGGGCACCGCCACCCGCTGCTCGTTCCGGATCCTGAAGGCATGGGCGGCGCCGCAGGCCATCGGGGCCCCCGCGCCCACGATGCCGTTCGCGCCGTAGATCCCCAGGGAGAAGTCCGCGATGTGCATGGAGCCGCCGCGCCCGCGGTTGTAGCCGGTCTCCCGGCCGAGCAGCTCCGCGAACATGCGCCGGGGCTCCCCACCCTTGGCGAGGATGTGCCCGTGCCCGCGATGGGTGCTGGTGATGACGTCCGTGTCGCGGAGCGTCGCGCATACCCCGACCGCGACCGCCTCCTCGCCGGTGTACTCGTGCACCGAGCCCACGATCTCGCCGCTCTCGACGAGCGCGGCGGCGTGGGCCTCGAAGCGTCGCAGGCGCTGCATGCGCCGGTACCATTCGAGCGGATCGCTCGTTTCGGACATCTGCCCTGCCCTCGCCCGGGGTGGGGGCATTGTAGCCGCCCTCGAATCGGTGTTCGGTCGAGAGGCGATATGGCGCAAGGGCAAGGGGAGCGACTCATCCAGGCCGGCTATTGATTCTTCAGCGGCACGATTCAGGTTCGGGCACCATGTCGAGTCGGCCTCGCACCCGGCATGGCCCATCGCCATACGGCGGAACTTCCCGGGGTTTCTTGCGCGGCAGCGCGGCGGCCCTGCTCGGTGGCGGCCCGGAGCGGAGTCCTTTCCGACTCGGGTAGAATGGAAGCCCCTTCCAGAAGGTGAGGAGGTGTCTCGATGCCTGCCGCCGACCCGCCGTCCGCGGCCTTCGGGCTGCGGGAAAAGCTTGCCCGGGACGAGCCGCTCGTGGTGGTGAACGCGGATCATCCCTCGGCCAGCCTGGTCGAGGCGCTCGCCCGCCAGCCCATTGATGCGGTGTTCATCGACTGCGAGCAGGGCAGCCCCGGCGCGGAGTCGGTGGAGCACATGGCACGTGCGGCCCGGCTGCACCGGATGGCCTCGCTGGTGCGGGTCTTCGATTCCAAGGACTGGGTGCTCGAGCGCTATCTCCTGCGCGGGGTGGACGGCGTGGTGGTGCCCCGCCTCGATCGGGCCGTGGAGGCCCGCGCGGTGGTCGAGGGGGTGCACTACTGCTTCCCCGATGCCCCCGAGACGAAGTTCGTGGTGGTGCAGATCGAGAGCTCGGCCGCCGTCGCCGAGCTCGACGACTTCCTCGCGGTCGAAGGCATCGACGTGTACTTCATCGGGCCGGTGGATCTCGCGAAGAGCATGGGCCGGCACGGAGACTTCCGCCGCCCGGACATGCAGGCGATAATCGACGATATCGTCGCCCGCGGCCGGGCCGCCGGGCGCCATGTCGGTATCCTCGCCGACTCCGACAACGCGGCGGACTACGTGGCCAAGGGCGTGCGTTTCCTCTACACCCACGCCAACGACTTCATCGGCGCGGGGGCACGGGGCTTCGTCCGGGAGCTGGGCGGGACGCGCCTTGCGAGGTGAGCGCCCGCTCGCGATTGCCGTAGATATCGACCGAAGATCGATGGCGAGATTCCGGGAAGCACCGGAGCGGCGCCGGCCGTTCCCTCACTCCCCCGACACCTGCCACTGCGAGGTGACTTCGTTCCCCTTGGCCGTCAAACGTCGGCCCGACGAAACGGTGTGCTTCTCGTGGATCCTCTGGTCATCCCGGGAGGCTCGCAACGAGGCCATGCCGAAGATCATGGCCGATCCCCGCCTGCGCCCGGACGAGAACCCGATGCCCTTCGACGGCAAACGCATGATCCACGGCGGGTTCGAGGTGATCGTGGACGCCTGATCTCCGACACTCGAGGGGAAGCCGATTGCGGTGACGGCCGGCGCGGACGGCGCCCCGGTGCAGGAAGCGATGGCCGGCGCCGCTCGGTCCGGCGCCGACCGGGATCGGCTCCGTGTCGTGCAGCTCGAGCCGGGCGGTGAGCGCGCCGAGTGGCCGGTGGCTCGCACGCCGGACGCCCGGCGCTCAGGAGCCGGCGGGAACGATGATGCAGTCCTCGGGCCGGAAGACCAGGTCGATCGGCTTGCCGGCCTGCTCCAGGGGCTGGCCCAGGTACTGCTCGGTGGCCGTGATACGCCGGCCTCCCTCCAGCTCGATGACGATGTGGACGACGGCGCCCAGGTGCGCGATGTCGCGCACCCTTCCCCTCAGTCGATTGACCGGCCCGGCGTCGGTCCCGGGGCCGCCCGCCGCATGGGTCCCGATCCGCTCCGGGCGGATGCATACCTCCGAAGCGGCCCGGCCGGATGCGGACCCGTCCGGTCCAGGCACCAGGATCCGGTACCCTTCGCTCGTCGTGAATTCCCGGACGTTCTCGGCCACCTCGGCCCCGAGGCGGCCCGAGAACCAGTTGGACCGGCCGATGAACTCGGCGACGAACCGGGTCTTCGGATCGGCATAGATCTCGGTCGGGCGGCCCTGCTGCATGATCCGTCCCTCGCTCATGACGACGACGCTGTCGCCCAGGCTCATCGCCTCCTCCTGGTCGTGCGTCACGACGATCGTCGTGGCGCCGACGGCCGACAGGATCTCCTTGAGCTCCACCCGCAGCTCCTGGCGGAGCTTGGCGTCCAGCGCCGACAGCGGCTCGTCCAGCAGCACCACTTCCGGGCTGACCGCGAGCGCCCGGGCCAGCGCCACGCGCTGCTGCTGTCCGCCGCTGAGCTGCGCGGGTCGCCGGTCCTCGAACCCCGTCAGCTTGACGAGCTCCAGCATCTCCTCGATGCGCGCCGGGATCCGGCGCTTCTCGTACCCGCGGTTCTTCAGTCCGTAGCCCACGTTCTGGACGACGCTCATGTGCGGAAACAGCGCATAGTCCTGGAACAGGAGGCCCACGTTGCGCTCGTAGGGGCGCTTGCCCTTCATGTCCTGGCCCGCGATGAAGATGCTGCCCTCGTTCGGTTCCTCGAAGCCGGAGATCATCCGCAGGGTGGTCGTCTTGCCGCAGCCGCTGGGTCCCAGAAGCGAGAGGATCTGCCCCTTGTCGACGGTGAGGGACACATCGGCGACCGCGGTGAAGTCGCCGAAGCACTTGGTCACGTGAGAGAGCTCGAGAACCGTCATGCCGGGCTTCCCGGACACCGTTGGTCGCCGCGGAGGGTGAATCCGACGACCTCGTCGTCAGCATCCTCGAACAGCACGTCCGAACCGGCCCCAAGGTCCGTCAGGGTGCCACCCAGTACGAGCCGGCCCTCCTGCAAGTCCCCGGTGTCGAACGATTGCCGCAACACCAGCAGAGCCTGGATCACGCTGCTCTTGCCCATCCCGTTCAGGCCGCACAACAGGTTGAGCGGGGCACACGGCAAGTCGAGACTCTCGAAGCACTTGAAGTTGGTCAGCCCGATCCGCCGCAGCATCAGACGAACTCCTGCACCAGATCGCGGATCGCGGTAAACCGCTTCCGTATCCTCCGGGGCATGGCGGTCGCTTGCGAGATCGCCCTGTCGAACTCCGGATCCTTCAGCACCGCCCGAAATCTCTCGACGATCTCTGTGCGGTGGTGGACGAGCCGATCGATTCCGTTCCGAGAACATGGTGTCTAGGAGCGGTACACGCCCGTTCCGATCAGCCGGTCGATGCCCACGACCCGGTCGAGGACGAAGATCAGACCTGCCGTGAACAGCATGAGGACCACCGCCGCCGCCGCGATCGTCAGGTCGAAGTTGGTCCGCATCATGCTGGTCATGGCCACCGGCAGCGTGTAGGTGTCGGGGGAGGTCAGGAACAGGCTCACGGCCACATCGTCCATCGAGAACGCGAACGCGAAGACCGCGCCGGCGATCATGCCGGTACGCGCCAGCGGGAAGGTGATGTCCCAAAAGGCGCGCCGCTCGTTGGCGCCGAGGCTCATCGCGGCCTCCGTCAGGGTCCTGCGGATGCCGACCAGGCCGGCGAGCGTGGTGCGCACGGTGTAGGGGAAGGTGATGATGATGTGCCCCCCGAGCAGCCGGGTGAAGCCGTCGAACACGCCGAGCAGGGCGAAGAAGAGCAGCAGAGCGAAGCCGATGACCACCGCCGGCACCACGAGCGGGGACAGGAAGAGCGCTTCCAGCGCCGCCTTGCCGGGAAACTCGTAGCGGTCCAGCACGATGGCTGCGCTCACCCCCGCCGTGGTCGACACCGCGGTGGCGAGGAGAGCGATGATTACGCTCGTCCGGAGGCCGTGAAGATAGTAGGCGTCCGAGAAGAAGCGCGCGTACCAGTGTACCGAGTAGTCCGGCGGCGGGAACCTCCCGAGATACTCCCGTCCGTCGAACGACATCATCACCGAGACGACGATGGGCAGCACGAGGAAGACCATGGTGACCACGAGGACCGCGATGACGAGCAGGAGTCCGAGGTCGTCGACGTGGCGTCGCATGGCGGCTCCGCCCCTCACACCTTCGCCCAGCGGGCCGCCACCACGCGGGTAATCCCGTAGATGATCGCGAGCGACATGACCAGCATCACGATGGAGACCGCCGAGCCGCTGGGGTAGTTGGCGATCTCGCTGAAGCGGGCGTAGATCAGGTTGGAGACGAACAGCACCTTGCCCTTGCCCAGGATCATCGGGACGACGAAGGCGCTCAGACACAGGGTGAAGCAGATCAGGAAGGCCGAGAGGAGCCCCGGCACGCACAGCGGCACGGTGATCGTCAGGTGGGCCTTCCAGCGCGGCGCGCCCAGTGCCTGCGCGGCTTCACTCAGCCGCGGATCGATGTTCTGAATGGTGCCCAGCAGGGTGATCGCCGAGATCGGGATCAGGTAGTGCAGCAGACCGAAGACCACGACCATTTCGGTGTAGGCGCGGCCGTTGGGCGAGATGTCGAGCATCCCGGCGAGGAGACGGGCGAACCCCGTCGGTCCGAAGGTGAGCTGCAGCGCGTAGACGCGGACCAGTGTGCTCAGGAACATCATCCCGATCAGGAACCCGATGGCGAGGCGTCGCAGCAGCGGCGAGGGCTGGCGCGCCGTCAGGTACGCGATCGGAAACGCGATCAGAAGCGCGATGAGCGATGAGACCAGACCGAAGCGGACGGTCTCGACGAAGTAGTAGAGATAGGCCGGCTCGGCCAGCTCGGTGTAGTTGAACAGCGTGTAGGGCGCATCCTTGGCCGCCCCGATGCGCCCCGGCTCGAACAGGCGGAGGCTCTCCTCGACGACATTGGCGAGCGGCAGCACCAGCAGTACCAGGAAGACCCCCAGTCCCGGAACGAGCAGGAGCGCGGCACCGCGCGAGAGCTTCACTTCAAGCTACCCGTCCCGACCCGGCGGTGGGGAGGCGGGGTCTCCACCGCCGGGCCGGGTCCGATGCAAGGCCGCGTCTACAGCAGCGGCACGATGTCCTTCTCGAAGCGCTTGTTCCAGTTGTCGAGCTCGTTGCCGAGCCGATCCCAGTCGGGCACCACGGCGAAGGTGCCGACCTCGTCGCCCGTGAACCGAAGATGGTCGATGTCGTGCGACGCCTGGGAGTTCGTCGGCACTTCGCCGACCTCCCTGAAGTAGCGCTCGCTGTTCTCCCTGCTGATCGTGTGGTTCGCCAGATCGAAGGCCAGCTCCTTGTTCTTCGAGCTGCTCAGGACGACCCAGCCGGAGACGAACATGAAGGTCTTGAGTGACGGATCGGTCTTCGTGAGATGCCGCAGCTCCGCGCCCTTCACGCCGCCCAGGGTCCCCTGGTCGACGAAGGTGACCGAGGTCTCGCCCGTTTCGAGCGAGGTGATGACGTCCGAGGTGTTCGCCGAGACCCGGCCGATGTTGCCGGCCTTGGCGATCTCGGTCAGGAACTCCCAGCCGGGCTCCATGTCGAACTCGTCGCCCCCCCGGGCCTTGGCGAGCGCGACGACCTGGAGGTTCGTGTTCAGGGTGGGGTTCGGCCACAGGATCTGGCCCTCGAGCTTCGGGTCGAGCAGGTCGTCGATGTGGTTGATCTCGATCGGACAGTTCTCCGGCACGTAGGTGAAGAAGATGCCGCTCGTGCCGCGCGGGATGCACTTCCAGTTGCCGTCCGCATCGGTGGTGATGAAGCCTTCGGGCGTATCGGCGAGATTCGGACAGTCGTCCAGGGTAACCGTCTCCGCCCAGCCCTCCTTGACCATCGACACGAACACCGGGCTCCAGACATCGACCAGGTCGTAGGGCGGATTGGGCCAGGAGGCCTTGATCTTCGGCAGGATCGATGCGGCCCCGCCGGAGTGCAGGGTCCAGTTGATGGCGGACTTCCCCCACTCCTCCGCGATTCCCTTGGTGCTGTCGATCCACGGTGGCCCCCAGTCCACGACCGACAGGGGCTCCGAGGCCCATGCGCGATGCGCAAAGGGTGCCGACGCACCGGCCGCCGCCAAGGCGATGCCGCCGGCGCCCGTGGCCTTCATGAAATCACGACGGGTCAAGTCTCGACGCATCCGTCCATCCTCCCCACTCTGGTTGTACAAGGAACACGAGCCCGCCCCCAAGGGCGCAGCCGTCTCGAGGAATACCACCGACCTGCATCGAGCCGAAGCTCGCCGCTTCGTCCGGAAACCAAGCCGATGAACAGACTGTACACAGCACAGATTCGCTGCGCTACCTCGTGTCCCTTCAATACGAGCGGCGCGGTGTCGGCTTCACTGACAAGGGAAGGCCCTCATGCCGCGCGGACGCCCACATCCTCCTTCGGCTCCCCCCGACGAATCCCCTCTCTCTGCCCTCATCGTCGAGACACCGGCTACCCCTGGAACGCAATGCATCCGACTTCAAGAGCCGGTGTCCGGCCGTCCTCGACCGCGTGCAGGCGACTTCCTCAATCCCCGATCATCGGCCACTGCATCGCATCGCCGAGCCCCAGGCGCCGGATGCGTTCGCGGACGCTCGCGCGCGCAACGCCGCAGGCTTCGCGCTCGTCCAGGCGGGTGCTGCGCCCCTCGTCGATCACCACTTCGCCGTTCACGACCACGCTGCGGGCGCGGCCGCGGCAGGTGAGGACCGCCTGGTGCAGGGGATTCGCTGACGGGTAGGCTTCCGCCGCGTTCGGGTCGCTCACCACGAGGTCGGCACGCTTTCCGACTTCCAGACTGCCGGTCATCGCGCCCAGGCCGGCCGCGTGGGCCGCGTTGACGGTGAGCATCTCCAGGATCGTCTCCGGTGCGAGCAGCTCACCCGCGTTCGCGGCGACCAAGTACGCGAGCAGGGCCTCGTCGCCGAACGCGCTGCTGCGGGCGCTGTCGCTGCCGAGGGTGACGTTGACCCCGCGGCGCAGGAGCTCCGGCATCCGGCACTCGACCTTGCCGGCGAGGCCCATCGCGAGATGGGGGCCGGGGCACCACACCACCGAGCACCCGCGCTCGGAGACGATGTCGACGTCTTCGTCGCCGAGGACGTTCATGTGGACCAGGGTGGCGCCGGGGTGGAGCACGCCGAGCGAGTCCAGGTGCACGATGCGCGAGTGCCCGAGCCGTTCGGTCTCCGCCCGGGTGGAAGCGATCTCGTAGGCCTCGTGCTGGTGGAGCACCACGCCGTGCGCGCGGGCGAGCGCGTCCGCCCGGCGCTCGAGCGCGTCGCTGGCGGTGCCGATGCCGTACAGGCACACGAAGCCGTGCTGGCGTCCGTCGCGGTCCTCGTTGCGATGGAGCTCGGCCCCGAGCGCGGCGACGCAGCGCTCGAGATCGGCCGGTGCGCGGGCGAAGAGCGCCTGGCTCTCGAGCGATCCGAGGTGGCGCATGACCCCGACCTCGTCCCACAGGTACGGCTCGGCGAGACAGATGCGGATTCCGGCCGCCTCGGCCGCCTCGGCGCTCGCCTTCGTATCGAACACGGTGCCTGCCTCGACCACGCCGGTGTAGCCCGCGTGCAGGAGCTGCAGCGCGGTCAGGGTCGTGGCCGCCGCCTCGTCTTCGGCGCTGACGTCGGCCTTCCACGCCGCGTAGTTGACGCCGCTCGCCGGGTCGTCGGCCTCGTTGGCGAACACTCCCCGGCAGCCTGCACCCACCACGTGGTTGTGCGCGTCGATGAACCCGGGGTGCACGACCGCCCCTCCGGCGTCGATGCTGCGGGCCGCGCGCATCCCCCGCATCACCTCCCGCTCGGGGCCGACCGCGGCCAGCGTGTGGCCGCGCACCGCCACCGCGCCCGGTGAGAACACGCGGCGCTCGGCGTCCACGCTGATGACGTACGCATTGTGGATGAGCAGATCGCAGTGCTGGTCCTGGTTCATGGCTCAATACTCCGAGAAGGTGGGGTCAGCGCCTTCGCGAACCCGCGGCGCCTCGAATGATCGATGAAGGTGCGCCGCCGGCCGCCGGCAGAGCGCTGCGAAGCGGTGGCCGGCCTTGACCCGGGAACGCCGCCTGCGCCCCGCAGCGCCCTTGCCGGGGGCGCTTCCGGAGTCCGCGTTCGGCATTCGGGCCGCGTCGCGGCAGAGCGGGGCCGGTCGCGGGCTGCGCCGCGGACCCGGACCGGGGCGAGGCACGCCGATTCCATTGCCGCCTCGACGACCAGAGCGCTGCTTCCTTAGCAGATCAGACATCGGCAGGGGCAGGGCAGATCACTTCGTGGGCGTCATCGATCGCCGCCGGACAGCGGAGCTCCTTGATGCACAAGCGCTTTCTTCGGTTGACGACGACTTCGCCCGAGACGCTTGGCGATCGACGTAACTCCTTGAATTCTTTGGATACGGGCAAGAGAACCAATCAGCCCTGTCGGCAGGGGCGCCGCGCGCCGGTCTCATTGCGGCGGGCTTCGCCTTGCGGCGCGCGCGAAGGCTTCGGGGTCGAGCTCGACGCCGAGGCCCGGACCCTCCGGCGCACAGGCGAAGCCCCCTTCGAAGCGCAGCGGCGCCGCGAGCAGGTCTTCCTCCTGATACAGCGAGCCGCAGGTGTCGCTGTCGAAGTCGAGGTTGGGCATCGCGATGCCGAGGTGGATCTGGGCGGCGGTGCCGATGCCGAGCTCGGGCATGCTGCCGATCATGCAGCCGAGCCCCGCCTGCTCGGCGAGGGTGAAGATGCGGGCCGCGTTCTGGATGCCCCCCGACTCGACCACGTAGACGTTGAGCACGTCGGCGGCCTCGCGGCGGATGACCTCCATCGCGGTGCGGGGCGGACCGACCGACTCGTCGGCCATGATGGGCAGCGACACCGAGCGGCGGATCTCGGCCATCGCGTGCAGATCGTGGGCCGGCATCGGCTGCTCGAGCATCTCGGGGTCGAAGTCCATCATGCGCTCGACGAGGCGGATCGCCTCCTTGGCGCTCCCCATCGCCATGTTGGCGTCCACCCGCACCCGATGCGCGGAGCCGACCGCTTCCCGGACCCGGCGCACCGCCTCGGCGTCGCGTTCGAGGCCCTGGCCGGTCTTGACCTTGACGGTGCGGAAGCCCTCGCTGGCGCGTTCGAGGGCGAACTCCGCCATCTGCTCCGGCGTGCCGTGGGGCACCGAGTAGCTGAGCGGGATCCGGTCGCGCATCCTGCCGCCGAGCAGCGCGTACACCGGCACCCCGAGCGCCTTGCCGGTGAGGTCCCAGAGGGCCATCTCCACCCCCGCGATCGCGAAGTGCCCGTCGGGAAGCTCGCGCTCCATGGCGCGCAGGGCGCTCGTGATGGCACGGGGGTCGCGGCCGAGGAGCACGGGAGCGAGGCGTTCTTCCACGTCGCGGCAGAGGAGGGGACCGCGGCGGGCGAACACGCTCGCAAGCTCCCCGAGGCCCGTCAGCCCCTCGTCGGTATGCACCTGCACGATGCCGTACTCGGACACGCCGGCGGGGCCGAGCGCGGTGCGGGCGACCGCTCCGTAGGCCCGAAGGCGTGGGACGTAGACCGGCGTGGTCTCGATGGCGGTGATCTTCATGCCGGCCAGATCTCCTCGTTGGTCAGGGCTTCGGCGACGCCTTCCGCCGCCGCCGCGAGCAGACGTTCTCCCTTCTCGGCGCTGGCCGCGGCCGGGAACCCGATGACCCCCGATCCGGTCAGCTCTTCGAATCCTCGCCAGCGGTAGACGCCGTCCGGCCCGCCGAGGTTTCGCGTGCATCCCTCGACGCGCGCCATCTCATCCCGGTCGACGAGGCCCGGCTCGAGCGCCAGCATCATCGAGGTCTCCGCCTCGCAGGCATGGGCGACCCCTGCTTGCGCCTCGAGAATCTCCCGGAACGCGGTCGCGACCTTCGTCACTGTCCAGTAGGTGGCGCTGACCACCCTTGCCCCCAGCTCGCGCTGTAGCTCCCCCGCGATCACGTCGAGCGCCTTGATGTTGCCGCCGTGGCCGTTCAGCAGCGCGAGGCGCCGGAACCCATGCCGCAGGATGGAGCCGCACACGCCGCGGATGAGTGCGTGGAAGGTGGCGAAATCCAGGGTGATGGTGGCGCCGAAGGCCATGTGATGTTCCGCCAGCCCGCACCACAGGGTCGGGGCGACGACCACGGACTGGTGCGCCGCAACCCGTTCCGCCGCCCGTTTCGCGACCTCGGTGGCGAGACGGGCGTCCACCTGCACCGGCAGGTGCGGGCCGTGCTGCTCGGTGGAGCCGACCGGGACGATCACCAGCGCATCGGCGTCGGCGAGGGCGCGCAGCTCCGGAGCGCGCAGGTTGTGCCACTCGATTTCTCTCGTGGGGCGCTTGCCCGACGGGGATGACGGAGGTGACTCGATCTCTCTCATGGGGCGTTTGCCTCCCTCGGTGTCTCGGGGGCGAGCGGAGCGACCGGCCCGCAGGTCCCGCCGCCGATCCTGACACAAGCCCGGAGCGGACGGGATCGGATGCGCGTAACGCGCGGCAGTGGTGTCGCGGTGGACGGCGCCTTGCGCGCGGTCGCGCCGGTTCTTGCGCGCTCCGACGCTGCCCGTGTGCGCTCGCGCATCCTGGCGTGGGCCGTGCAATCGCGCTGGCTCCCGCCCCCTCCGATGCCGGAGCGCGGGGGCGAAACCTCGACGATGGATTCCCGCTTCCGCGGGAATGACGGCATTCAAGCGATGGATTCCCGCCTCAGGTCGGGGTCGGGGAC
>CAYFYD010000046.1:2623-14757 GCA_964347195.1 uncultured Ectothiorhodospiraceae bacterium | reverse complement strand
GACGCAGGATCTCGCGCTGGAAGTGCTCGCGGTCGGCGGCGTTCTGCGCACGGTCGGCGGCGGCCTCATCGCGAAGCTGCCGGCTCTCGGCCTGCCAAGCGTCGCGGTCGGCCTGCGCCTGAGCGCGCATGGCAGCGGCTTCGTCGCGCAGGTCGCTGTTGGTCACGAGGATGAGTCCGGCCAGCGTCACGCCGACGGCGACGATCGCGACCGTCTCCTGACTGAACCGTGAACGGCGGGTCGGTGATGGACTCTCCGGGGCGTGCTCGTTCATGGTGCCGGCCTCCTTGTCCTTGGGTCAGTCGCGGCCGAATCCGGGGGGGAGCTCGATGGCGGCAGGCTCGCCGAGGTCGAGTGCTGCCACTTGTTCGAGCAACTTCGCGGTCGGTGAGTCCGCAAGTCTATCGGGTAGACCATCGAGCCAGTCCTGGCATGCCGCTCACGCGCTGGCGCGCAGGGCTGCGACCGGCGCGGGCGCCTGCACGCTGCGACCATTGCGGAGCGCCGGGATCATGCGCCGGGCCCTGGTTGTCCGGCCGGGGTCGACCTCGGCGACGATGACACTCTCCGCCTCGCCGCCGTCGGCGAGCACGGTTCCCCAGGGGTCCACGATCAGCGAGTGTCCGTAGGTCGCGGCCTCCCCGTGCTCGCCGTACTGACAGGGGGCGACGACATAGGCCCCCGTCTCGATCGCCCGGCTGCGCAGCAGCACGTGCCAGTGGGCCTGCCCGGTCGTTCGCGTGAACGCCGCCGGCACGCTGAGGACGCTGGCGCCCGCCTGCGCGAGCGTGCGGTAGAGATAGGGGAAGCGCAGGTCGTAGCAGACGCTCATTCCGAGCCGGCCCCATGGCGTGGGCGCCAGCACGGCGTCCCGGCCTGGTTCGAAGACCTCCGACTCGCGGAAGCTCTGGCCTCCTTCGAGGTCGACGTCGAACATGTGGATCTTGTCGTAGCGCGCCACGACCGCCCCCGTGGCATCGATCAGATAGGAGCGGTTGTGGGCGCGTCCCGGCGTCGCCTCGATCGCGAGCGATCCGAGCAGCAGCCAGACTTCGAGCTCGGAGGCGAGCGCGCGGAAGCGGGCGAGGGCCGGGTGTTCGTTCTCGGGGAGGATGCCCACTTCGAGGCGTCGTTCCCGCATGTCGAGGCAGGAGAGAAACTCGGGCAGGCAGATCAGATCGGCGCGGCGGCGGTGTGCGGTGCGAACCAAGCGTTCGCACTGCGCGATGCTGGCGCTCATGTCCGCTCCCGCCCGGTTCTGCACGCAGGCGACGAGGAATGGTCCGCTCATGAGCATGCTCTCCAGAGGCATCGGCGACGGAAAACGAGCATAGCACGGGGGCGTGCCGCGCCTCCGGCCTTTCCGGTGCCTCTATACGAACCTGGCCATTGCGCTCCGAGGCAAGCTCGACTACGGACTCGAGCTCCGGTTCACTTCCAGACCACTGTCATGGTCATGATTCGACTGAACATACACGAAGCAAAGACGCACCGCTCACGCTGTCTCGCCCGCCTCGAGACGGGCGAGACCATGGTGCTCTGCCGTCGAAACGAGCCGATAGCGGAGATCAGGGCACTCCCACGGCCACATGCCACCCCACATCCCTTCGGGCTCTCCAAGGGCGAGCTCTCGGTGCCGCCCTCGTTTTTCGACCCTCTTCCCGGCGAAGTGATTGCCGCCTTCGAGGGCGAGCCCGGGTGAGGCTTCTCCTCGACACCTGTACCTTCCTTCGACCCTACGGGTCCTCGGGTCCGAGCGGGCCGTCCATGGGCCGGTCGCATCGCCAGTCGGCGCCGTCTTCCCGCGCGCCGTCCTTGCGCGCCGACTCCGCGACCGCGAGCACGCCGTGCAGCGAGTGTGCGCTCACCGGGCAGGGAGCGGAGAGCGCGATCTCCGCCTGCACGGTGACCAGGGCCGAAGTGGTGGTGTCGAGGCTGCCGAGGCTCGGGGTGGCGAGCGCGTTCAGATCGGCCCGGACCACGATGCCCGGCCGCTCTCTCGGTACCTGCTGTACCACGCTGAGCGACAGGCGGGAGCGGGAAGGGTGACGTCCGGGTGGCGGCAGGGAGTAGGCACCGCGGCTGTTGTCGTCGGCGAGCAGTGCACCGCCGAGCGCGGTGTGGCGCATGTGGAGTCCCGCCAGGTGCTCCCGGCGAATGGCCCCTTCCAGGGAGCTTCGCAGCGCGGTCTTCATCCGCGCTTCGCCGAAGCCGCCGAACCCGTACTGGAGATCGAGGGTCACGGTGAGGGGCAGGTTGCCCTGCCAGTCCCCGGCGATCCGGAAGGTCTGCAACATGAGCGCGCTCGCCTCGCGGCCGTTGTAGCCGACGTGGCGGATTGCGCCGCCGGCCGCGCCGGCGCCGAGCCGGGCGCTCGCGAGCTCCGCACTGGCGGCGGAGAAGGCGGAGAGCAGTCCGCCTTGCGCATCGGTCAGCATGTCCGACTCCGAACACTCCAGGGCGGGCTCGGTGACGGAGAGCCGGAACTGGCCCCGGCAGGTGACCCGGAGGAGATCTTCGGCCACTGCGGGTCCACTGCCGCTGAGCGCGAGAAGAGCGCAGGGGAGCAGGCAGAGCGCGGCGCTTCGGACCACGGCGCGGGGGAGGCGGCCTCCCGGATACCTCCCCTTCGCGCCGCCGAAGGACCCCGCGGTGCGCATGAGTGCGAAGCGGACCTTCACCGGACGGGTCCCGTTCCACCGGGACGACGGGTGGCGCCCCGCAGCTCCGGCCATGCGAGCACTGCGATCGTCAGCGCGACCAGGCCCCCCATCGCGCTGATGGCCACCGCGCGCGAGGCGCCGAGCCACTCCGCGAGCAGGCCGACGTGGAGCAGTCCGATCGGTCCCGCGCCGATACACAGCGTCAGCACGCCCATGAGGACCGGGCGTTTCTCGCTCGGGGTGCAAGTGAGCAGGATGGCGCTCTGCATGGCGGCGAACCCCGAGATCCCGAGCCCGATCACGAACATTACTCCGAGCGACAGGGAGAAGTGCGTGGAGAGGCCGAAGGCCAGCATCATCGCCAGGAGCAGGGCGGCGCCGGAGGCGTAGATCCGGGTGTAGAGGGCGGGGCGCACCACGATGGCGATCAGCGAGGCGCCGGCCAGCGCGCCGAGGCCGTCCATCGAGGTCAGCACCCCGATCTCGGCCGGGCTGAGGTGGAGCAGGTCCTCTCCGATGACCGGGATCATCGAGAGACAGGGAAAGGCGAAGAGATTGAGGACCACGGTCACGGTGAGCGTCGCGGCGATGAGCCGCTGGCTGCGTACCTGCGCGAAGCCGTCGCGAAGGCTGTGCAGCCACGATCCGCCGGCCGTGGCCGCCTGTCGCCTGCCGCGCTCGAGGCCGAGGACATTGACGAGGGCGACCGCGTACAGCACGGTGCTGATCACGTAAGCGCCCGCGAGGCCCACCGCGGCGAAGAGCACCCCCCCGGCGAGGGGGCCGGCGAAGCGCGTGAAGTGATGGGTCGCGGAATCGATGGCGGTGGCGTTGCCCATGCGCTCGACTCCCGCGACATCGGCGACCAGAGTGCGTCGCACCGAGTACTCCATGCACCAGAACACCCCGCTCAGTGCGGCACCCGCCGCGATGTGCCCCAGCGTGAGCGCGCCCGCGAGCCCGAAGGCGGCGAGGAGCGCCGCATTGATGCACATGCCCACGAGTCCGATCGCGAGCAGGGTGCGGCGATCGAAACGTTCCGCGACGACCCCCGTGAGTCCGCCGAACAGCACCGTGGGAAGCGTGCGGGCGAACATCATCGAAGCGACGGCGAGTGCGGACCCGCTGACTTCCAGGGTGTAGAGGGCGACCGACAGGATCTCGAGCCAGCGCACGGTCCAGCCCAGTCCTCCCGTCAGCCACAGGCGGCGGAAGCTCGCCTCCTGCATCAGACTGGAGATGCGGCCGGCGCCGCTCGAGGCTCTGGGGTGCAAGGGGGCAGTACTCCGAATCAGCGTGTCGCCCGGTGCGGCCGGGGCTGTCGCGGCGCGTTCGGCGCACGCACCGGCACGCGCAGGCTGAGCTGCACCAGCAGCACCGCACAGATCACCAGGGCACCACCGAAGAGCTGCCCCGCGCTCAGGCGCTCGTGCAGGAGGAGGGCGGCGAGCAGGATGGCCCACACCGGGGCGCTGTTGTCGATGATCGCGGTGCGCAGCGGGCCGATCATCTTCACCGCGGTGAAGAGCAGGATGGTGGCGAGCACGTAGAACCCCGTCGATGTCGTGAGGGTCGCCCAGCCCGGGCCGCTCCGCGGCCACTCGAGGTCCACCAGCGCGAGCGAGGCCGCGCCCACTACCGCCGCGGTGGTGCCGGTGAGGTAGAGCATCACGACCCAGCGGTCGATACCGCGCATCGCGCGTCCGCTCACGATGAGGACGGCGGCAAAGCTCGCCGCCGTGAACGCCGCCCATGCCACCCCGCGCCAGTCGATCCGGTCCGCCGGGGCGTGGAGGGCCAGGACCAGGCCCGCGAAGGCGGCGAGGATCGCGAGCAGGCGGTCCAGGGTGAAGGACTCGGCGCCGCTCAGCCACCCGGAGACCGCGACGATCAGTGGATAGGTGTACATGATAAGCACCGCGAGCCCCACCGGGATGTACTGGATGGACGCCACCAGACCGTAGAGCTCGCCGCAGAAGAGCAGTCCCACCAGCACGCAGCGCAGGGCGGCGCGCGGCGGCAACGCGGGCGACAGGCGGCGCAGCGCCAGAATCAGCGCCACCACCCCGGCAAAGGCCAGCGCGCGCGACAGGTTGACCGCGTGCACGTTGGCGCCGTCTTCGTAGATGAGTGCCACCAGCGTGATGCTGGTCGCGAAGGTCATCGCCGAAGCGAGGGCAACGGCGTTACCGGCTCCCAAGGGCCTGCCGCCTGTGGCATTGCATGCGTGCCGGCTCCGACTATACTGGTTGTATCAACTAGTTGTTCAGATGTTCGGCGAAATGATTGAAGTAGGTGCATTCGACGCGAAAACCCACTTGTCCTCGCTGCTCGACAGGGTGTCGCGGGGAGAGGAAGTATTGATCACCCGACGAGGTCTGCCCGTCGCCAGACTGGTTCCCGCGGAGAGATCCGACCCGGCCAGGACGGAAGTCGCGATTCAGGAGCTGCGTGCACTGCGTTCGGGCTTGAAACTGGGTGGCCTGGACTGGAAGGTGCTGCGAGACGAAGGGCGACGATGAGCTCGTTCGTCCTCGATTGTTCGGTCACTGTCGCCTGGCTCTTCGACGACGAGGCGACGCCCGAAACCGACGCCTTGTTGGACTGGCTGAAGTTTGACGATGCCTTCGTTCCCGGTCTCTGGAGTCTGGAGCTGGGCAACGTCCTGGCGCGAGCGGAACGGCAGAAACGCATTTCCGCCCCCCAGGTGGCCGCCTGCCTCGGTCTTCTGGGTCACCTGCCGATCGTTACAGACACTGAAACGGAGAGCCGAGCGTTTCGGGAGATTCTCGCGCTTGCCCGAGCGGAGCGCCTGACAACCTATGACGCCGCTTATCTGGAGCTCGCCATGCGAATGGGGCTTCAGTTGGCGACGCGCGACAAAGCGCTCATGCAGGCAGCCCGGCGCGTCGCGGTCGAAACCGTGCCCGTGTAGAAGCGCCTCGGAACGTGAGATTCCGAGACATCCTGATGGCGCTCGGCGTCGCCGTCATCTTCGGGACCGGAGTGGTCTTCGCCAAGGCGGCCATCGACCACTTCCCGCCCATCCTTCTGATGTCGATACGCTTCTCGGTGGCGGCGGCGGTGCTGTTGTGGTTCGTGCGCCCACCCTGGCACCTGATGGGGAAGATCTTCCTCGCCTCCCTCGTGGGGGCCGCCATCCAGTACAGCCTCACGTTCTCCGGTCTCGCCGGCCTCGATGCGTCGATCATGATCCTGGTGGTGCAGCTCGAGGTGCCTTTCGCGGCCCTTCTGGCATGGTTGGTGTTCAAGGACCCCCTCGGCTGGCGCGGCTTCGCCGGGATGATCATCGCCTTTGCCGGAATCGCCGTAATCTCGGGGTCGCCCGATCAGCGCGCCAACCTGCTGCCCATCCTCCTGGTGGCGGGCGGCTCGCTCGCGTTCGCGGTCGGCCAGATCATGGTAAAGCGCATCGGGCAGATCGGCGGGCTGACGATGATCGCCTGCGTCGCCGCCATGGCCGGTCCCCAGCTCCTCGTCTCTTCGCTGATCTTCGAACGGGGTCAGTGGGAGGCGGTCCTGAGCGCTCCCCCCATCGTGTGGTGGGCGGTGGCCTACCTCGCTCTGGTGATGACCTCGCTCGGCTACGCGATGTGGTACGACCTGCTCGGGCGCCACGACGTGACGCGAGTGATCCCCTACCTGTTGCTGGTCCCGGTCACCACCGTGCTCGGAGGCGTCCTCTTCCTGGGTGAGCCCATGACCCTCGTGCGGCTCGCGGGCGGCACTCTCGTGATCGCGGGGGTGGCGATCATGAACATGACGCGGAATCCGCTTCGCCGCCGGCTTCCCGTCCGCCGCGAAGGCGCCGCGCGCCGGCGCGTGGAAGAACCTCCGTCGCCTCCGGACCGCCTCAGAACGGCACCTCCACCGCCCGCGACAGGAAGCGCACGAAACCCGCGCCCCTGCGCGCCAGACCGGCGAAGCGGTCGAGGAAGTCGGGCCGGCACGCGTCGGCCTCCGGGAGCTCCGTGACCGCGATGAAGTCCTTGCGCTTGAGGTCCTCGATCAGCGGGTGATCGGGATCGTAGCCCCGAGGCGGACGTTTCAGGGAGTCCCCCATCAGCCGGAAGCCGGCCCTGAAGTCCGCGGCACGGGTGATGCGCGTCCACCCCCTCGACCGTTCGACGATCGCGTCGCGGATGCGAGCGAGCGCGGTGCCGTCCGGGTGCCAGATGCCGAAGCCGGCGAAGCAGCTCCCCGGCTCGAGGTGGAGATAGAAGCCGGGCGCGTGGGCGTCCTTGCCGGCGGCATGCCGGAAGTGGGCACCGACGTTGGTCTTGTAGGGCGTCTTGTCCTTCGAGAACCGGGTGTCGCGGTAGATGCGGAAGAGCGAGCCCCCGTGGGGTCGTGGATCGGCCACGAAATGCGGGCTGATCTCCGCGAGCGGGCGAGCGAAGTCGGCGATGAACTCCAGCATGGGGTCGCGCACCTCGGCCCGATAGCGTTCCTTGTTGGCCTCGAACCAGGCCCGCTCGTTGTGGGTCTCGAGCTCGCGCAGGAAGTCGAAGAGCGCGGGCGTGATGGGCGGTGACGGCATGGGGCTCCCTCGCAACGGCATCGATGGCGTGGTGGCGGCAGGCTGATACCCCACTATACCCGCCCGGATCAGGGCCGGACGCGAGTCGGCGCCCGGGCCCGCGTACCGGCTGCGGAGGCGCCGGCCCGGCCCGGGTGCTACCGTAGTGCCTCGGCCCGCGCCCACTTGCGCTCGAAGGCCCAGACCTCCTCGAAGCCCATGAGTGTGTGCATCTCGGGGAGCGAGAGCATCGGGAGGCCGGCGTCTCCCGTCGAGCCGTCGCGCAAGAGGGTCCGGAAAGCCTGCCGCACGGCCCCGGCCGCCGGCAGCAGGCCGATCACGGGATAGATGGCGACACCGAAGCCGAGCGCCTTCAGCCGATCGACCGGCAGGATCGGGGTCTTGCCGCCGTCCACCATGTTGGCGAGCAGCGGCCGGTCGATGGACCCGCCCACCCGCGCGAGCTCCTCCTCGCTCTCCGGCGCCTCGATGAAGACGAGGTCGGCGCCGGCCTCCGCGTAGGCCCGGCCGCGTTCGATCGCCTCGTCGAGGCCGAGGCTCGTGCGCGCGTCGGTCCGGGCGACGATCAGGAGATTCGGGTCGGTCCGGGCGCCGGCGGCGACCCGCACCTTCTCGACCATGTCCCGGACCGGGACGACGCGGCGGCCGGGGGTGTGGCCGCACTTCTTCGGGGTCTCCTGGTCCTCGAGCTGGATCGCGGCGGCGCCGGCGTCTTCGTAGCCGCGCACGGTGTGTCGGACGTTGAGCAGGCCGCCGAAGCCGGTGTCCGCGTCGCAGATGAGCGGCGTGCGGGTGCCACCGGCGATGGTGCGGACCCGTCCCACGAGGTCCGCGTAGGTAGCGAGCCCGGCGTCCGGCAGGCCGAGATGGGAGGCGGCCACCCCGTAGCCCGTCACGTAGAGCGCCTCGAATCCCATGCGGTCGGCGAGCTTGGCCGACACCATGTCGTAGACGCCGGGGGCGACGACGAAGCGCCCTTCCCGGATTGCGCCGGCCAGGGCGGCGCGCTTCTCACCCGCGTTCATGGTGACGCTCCGTTCGGTCCTTGCTGGCCTCGCCCAGCGTGCATTTCGCACCGGTCTCCTGCTGCGGACGCCGATCCGCTCACGATGAACGGGCGTGCTCCCTCGAGCCACTTCGACATGGTTGCGACTCCGTGGCTGGCGCTACGCAGTCCCTGCTTCGCTCGCCGGGGCGAAGTGCCACCGGCGCTTCGCCTGCGAACCGCGAGCCCGCACACGTCTCTCCGTGCGTGCGCCCGCGCTCCAAGGCGTCCCGACGCCCGCGGCTCACGGATCCCGGTGCGAAGTGTGCGCTACAGATAGATGGTTCTGACGATGTCGTCATGGCTGCCCTCCAGGGACTTCACGAAGCCGCCGTCGCTGACGACGCCGTCGCGCAGGATGATGAAACGGTCGGCGACCCTGAAGGCGAGGGCGAGGTTCTGCTCCACCATCAGCATGGTCGCCCCGTCGTCCTTCAGGGCCTGGATGATGCTCCCGATCTCGTTGATGAAGCGCGGCGCCAGCCCGCTGGAGGGCTCGTCGAGCAGCAACAGCCGCGGCCTCGCCATCACCGCGCGCCCGATCGCCACCATCTGCTGCTCGCCTCCCGAGAGGGTGCGGGCCTGCTGCCGGCGGCGTTCCTGGAGACGCGGGAAGTAGGCGAAGACCTTCTCCAGTTGCTCCTCGGTCCCGTCGCGGTTGCGCACGACGGCGCCGAGGCGCAGGTTGTGCTCGACGCTCAGGAACGGGAACAGGTCGCGGGACTGGGACACCTGGACGACGCCGAGACGGAAGATCCGGTGGGCGGGAAGGCCGGTGATGTCCGTGCCGTCGAAGAGGATCCTGCCCGCGCTCGGGGCGACGAGGCCGCTGATGGTGTTGAGCGAGGTCGACTTGCCGCTCCCGTTGGCACCGAGAACGGCCACCACCTCGTGATCGGACACACGGTAGTCGATCCCGTGAAGGATCTCCTTGGTCCCGTAGGAGACGTGCAGGTCCTCGACCCGGAGCAGCGACTCAGGCGTGGCCAAGATAGGCCTCCAGGACCTCGCGGTTCCGCCGTACCTCCTCCGGCGCTCCCTCCGCGATCACCTCCCCGGAGCTCAGGACGACCACCACGTCGGAGCCCGACATGACGAGGTCGATCACGTGCTCGATGAGCATGATCCCGAGCCCCTCCTCCCCGGCGAGGCGCCGGATGATGTCCATCATGCGCGTCCGCATCGGGGGAGACAGTCCCACCACCGGCTCGTCGAGCAGGAGCAGCGGCGGGTCGGTGGCCAGCGTGCGCACGATCTCCACCATGCGCTGCTGGCCTCCGGAGAGATCCTTCACGGGCTGATCGGCGACGGCGCCCAGGTCCATGAGGTCGAGCAGCCGCCGCGCCCGGGTGACCCCTTCCCGCTCCGCCTCCCGGGCCGCGCGCGACCCGAAGACCACCCCCAGGAAGGAGCTCTCGATGTGTACGTGCAGGCCGGCGAGGACGTTCTCGAGCGCGCTCAGCTCGGGGAAGAGTCCGCCGTTCTGGAAGGTGCGGCGGATGCCCTTCACCGAGATGTCGTGCGGTGCGAGGCCGTGGATCGGCTCGCCCCTGAAGTGGATGGCACCTTCGGTCGCCGGCACGTAGCCGGAGATGGCGTTGAAGAGCGTCGTCTTGCCCGCCCCGTTGGGTCCGATGACGGCGCGCACCTCGCCGGCATGGGCGTCGAAGCTCACGCCGGCGAGCGCCTGGAGGCCGGCGAAGCGGACCGAGACGCCCCGGAGACTCAGGAGCGCTTCCATCGCTAGTCCCGGTAGTAGCGCTCGTTGAAGACGGGCGAGAGGCGGCAGAGCAGGCTGACCAGGCCCTTCGGCAGGAAGAGCAGGACGAGGACGATGATGGCCCCGAAGAAGAGCTCGTCCATCCCCGGAAACTGGCGGAAGTACTCCGGCAATGCGGTCATGGTGATGGCACCGAGCACGCTGCCCACGATGCTGCCGGTGCCGCCGACCAGGACCATGCCGAAGTGAATGATCACTTCCGTCAGGCCGAAGGCCTCCGGCAGCACGCGCTCCGTCAGCACCGCGAACATGGCGCCGGCGATGCCGACCACGGCGCCGCTCCAGACGAAGGCGAGCACGATGTAGCGCGCGGTATGGATGCCGAGGGAGGCGGTGGAGGCTTCGTTCTCCCGGATGGCGACGATGGCGCGTCCGATCCTCGACCGCATGAGGTTGGAGGTCGCCTTGACCACCAGGACCGCCAGGAGGAGGAACACGTAGAACTTCGGCGCCTCCGAATCGAGCGGGACCCCGAAGAAGGTGGCCGGCGGCACGAGCAGGCCATCGGACCCTTTCGTCACCGTGTCGCCATGAAGATAGACCCAGCGCATGAGCTCGCCGAAGGCGAGGGTGACGATGGCCAGGTAGTAGAGCCGGATTCCCCGCAGCGCGGCCACGCTCGCGAGAAAGCCGGCAACCCCTCCCGCCATCGCCGAGACGACGATCGCGAGCACGTAGGGGATCCCGAGATAGAACATGAGAATGGCCGTCGCGTAGGCGCCGATCCCGAAGAACGCGGTGTTGGCGAAGGCGAGCTGGCCGAGGTTGCCGATGACGAGGTTGAACCCCACCGTGACCAGGATGTAGACCAGGATGGCGTTGACCACCCACAGGAGGTACTCGTTGGCCAGGAAGGGGATGACCAGGGCGGCGACGGGCACGGCGTAGCACAGGCGCCGCCATCGGATCACGGCAGACGCGGAAACGGACTCCCTCCGGCGACTCATGCCCGGCGCCTCACACGCGGACGGTGACGGTCCTGCCGAAGAGGCCGGCGGGACGGACGACCAGCACCGCGACGATGACCAGGTAGGCGGTGATGTCGATCAGCGCCGAGTTGATGTAGAAGCCGAAGTTCTGCTCCGCGACCCCCAGCAGGAGACCGCCGGCGACGGCGCCGCCGAGGGATCCGAAGCCGCCGAGGGTCATGGCCGCGAACCCGCGGATGAGGAACGAGGCGCCGAGGTCGGGATGGAGGAGCGATATGGGCGCGATCAGAATGCCGCCCACCGCCCCCATGGCGAGCCCCACCCCCCACATGGACTGGTGGAAGGCGAGGACATTGACGCCGATCAGCGTGGCCCCGCGCTCGGACTGGTAGACGGCCTGGATCACGGTGCCGACCGTCGTGCGATAGAAGATCAGGAAGAAGACGATCAGCAGCACGGCCACGATGGCGGAGATGAACAGGACGTCACCGGTCACCACCAGCTCGCCGAGGAATATGGGCTCGATGTCGAAGACCCGGGGCATGGGGAAGACCTCGCGTCCCCAGAGGGTCCGCGCGCCGCCTCGGAGCACGTAGCCGAGCGAGATGCTCATCATGGCGAAGCCGATGTGGGGGCCGGCCTTGATGGGGTCGATGAACCCGCGGCTGATGCCCACCCCCATGAAGAACAGGATCACGATGGCCAGGAGTGCGGCCGGCACGAAGGGCAGACCGAGGTAGATCACCAGCACGTAGAGCATGAAGGCGCCGGCCATGACGAAATCGCCGTGGCCGAAGTTGACGATCGTCGTCGCCCGGTAAACGACGGTCAGGGAGAGGGCGATGAGCGCGTAGATCGCGCCCTGCATCAATCCGCTGAGGGTGAGTTGGAGGAAGTACATCGGCTCAGCCCATCACGCGCTGCTGCGGGCGGTCACGGGACCCCGAAGCTCGGGCTCCGGGCCCCGGGTCGGGCCCGGAGAGTCTCCCAACGGGTGTTCCGCGGCGGCCTCGATCGTTCCGGGTCCCGTCGAGCGCGCCGCCGCACCAGACCTGCGAGCGCCGGGGCCGGCCCGCTCCGCCTCCCGGCGACTGCGCCGGGGGTGCCGGGGCGGGGCGCCGCGGGGCTGGCGAAGCCCCCCCGGCGACCCCGGCGT
>CAYFYD010000046.1:0-2613 GCA_964347195.1 uncultured Ectothiorhodospiraceae bacterium | reverse complement strand
GGGCGGGGGGGCCGGCCGGCGCCGCCCGCGGGGCTGGGCGGGGGTGGCTCGGGGGGGGGCCGCCTCGGTACTCGAGAAGCCCGCCGGGCTACCAGGGCTTACCCCAGGACGAGAGCACGGTCGGGTTGCCGTCGACGAAGCCGGCCACCGCGGACTTCTTGCAGCCGTGGCGGTCATCCGGAGTCCAGGTGATGTCGCAGGCCAGGATCCCCGTCTCGAGGTCCCTGATGTTCTCGAGCTCGGCGATGAACTTCGAACGGGTGAGATCCCGCCCCGCCGCCTCGAGCGCCTGCACCGCGGCGACCCCGCTCGCCATGGAGACGGCACTGAACCCGGTGATCGTCTCATCGGGGTTGTACTTCAGGATGATGTCGTTCCACTGCTGCATCTTCGGCCCGTCGACCTTGTCGACGAAGGCGTGGAGCACGAAGTAGTTCTTCACCGCCTCGGGGTCTCCCAGCCGCTCCAGGGTGTTCTCGAGGTCCGTCCCCGCCGTCCCCATGACCGGGATCGTGAGGCCGTACTTCTTGGCGTCGCGCAGGAAGATCACGGTCTCCGCCTCGTACAGGCAGCCGAGGATGAAGTCGGGGCTGGTCTGCCGCAGCTTCAGGACCTGGGCGGTGGCGTCGGTCTGGCCGCGCTCGAGGGCGAGCTCCTCGACGATCTCGCCGCCGGCGGCCTTGATGACGTCGATCGCGGGGTCGCAGTACGACTTGGCCCAGTCGTTGGTATGGGCGACCATCGCGACCCGCTGGGTGCCGGGCCGGCTCATGACGAACTCGCCCATGGTGGAGCCGTAGGCGGGACCGGCGGGAACGCCGTGGAAGATGCTCCTCTTCTCGTTCACCGGCATGGAGATGTCGGGATTGACCGCGTGCGCGATGATCCAGGGGATCCCGGTCGGCGCCACCGTCGGCTTGATCGCCATCGCGACGGCGCTGCACGAGTTGCCGTGCAGGTAGAAGACCTCGTCCTGGTGGATCAGCTTCTTGGCCGCGGCCATCCCCTTGGCCGGGGCGCAGGCGGTGTCCTCCACGACCATCTCGAACTGCCGCCCGTGGATTCCGCCCTGGTCGTTGATGTGCTGGAAGTAGGCCATGAGCCCGATCTGCGTCTTGCTGTAGCTCGACGCGTTGCCCGTGAACGGACCCATTACCCCGACCTTGATGGTGGTGTCGGTCAGACCGGTGGTCTCGCCCGCTCCGGACGCGGCGCTCGCGGTCAGGAGTCCGAGGGCAGCCACCGCGGCCATCAACCTGTCGATTCTCATGTTCGTCTCTCCTCTCGTGGTGTGGGAAGGCTTCCTTGGAAGCCGGTCGAAGGCTGGCGCGTGCCGATCATGGACCATCCGGCGCCGCGGGAGAACCGCCCGCGTCGATCCATGCAGGGCCGCTCGCTGGCTGAGCATCCGCCCCGGAGGGACCGGAGCACTCGCAGTCAGTGCCGTCGCGGCAGTCGGTGGGCTCCGTGGAAGCCGCCAGTGGGCCGGACCTCGTCCGGGGCTCGCCATCCGGGCTACTCGATCCGGTCCGGAACCGTCGCGTGAAACGCCCGCGTCGATCCACGGCTTCCCGTGTCTCCGTCTTCGGCGGCGTTTGCTCTTCGGCCCGCAAGCGCTCGGCCGGGCCGGCCGACGCCGCACGGGGTGGGGGGTCGTCGCCGTATCCTCACTCCCGGCGCCGGCAAGGGTCTTCGGCGCCGGTCCCGGCAGGCCGGGGCTCCGTCTCCACCTCGAAGGCGGCCAGGTTGCGGGTCTCCTTGCTGAACTCCACCGCGATCAGGTGGATCGGCCGCCCCGGATGGCGGTACTTATCCGCGGAGCCCTTCTCCCTCACCTGCGCCCTCGCCGCGCCCTCGGCGTCCTTCTCCACCACTTTGAACTCGAAGAGATACACGTTGGCGTTGAAGACTACCGCCATGTCCAGCCGGCCGCGGCTGGTGCTGTCCTCCACCGTGACCTCCACGCCCAGCCCCGCGAAACAGGAGTAGAACACGCTGGCGTAACAGCCCTCGTAGCTCGCAATGGGGTTCTTCGTGTGCCACTGGTAGGGAATGCCGGCGAAGAACGCCCGGAACGACTCCTCCAGACCCGCAAAGTCGTTGGCCTTCAGCAGCCGGAGCAGCCGCATGCCGTGTACCTGCCGCCGCGACGGAGCCCCCGTCATGCGGTCCAGCAGGCTTCTGTTCAGGCTCTGCCGCACCTCCCGGTTCGGATAGCCCAGCCGGTAGACCGATTCTCCGTTCAGATCCTCCCGGTCCAGAATCGTCAGGTAGCCGGTCTGGAAGAGCAGCGCCTCGGTGGCGATGCGGCCGATGTCGAAGGCGGACAGCAGCTCGTCGCTGGCGAGCATGCCGTCCAGGGCCGGGGAGCCGACTCCCCGCGACAGCAGCGTGTCCAACAGGAACGTGGGCGTCCCGGTCTCGAACCACCACGCCTTGAACTCGCGCGTGTCGAAGAGCAACAGCGCATCGAAGGGGTTGTAGACCCTCTCCCTGCCCAGCCAGCTATAGCCGTTGTACCAGCGGCGGATCTCCGCCCGGTCCAGGCCCGGAAGCTCCGGTGCGAACACCGCGTCCAGGTCCGCCTCGGTATAGCCGCAGATGGCCGAGTAG
>CAYFYD010000045.1:0-14758 GCA_964347195.1 uncultured Ectothiorhodospiraceae bacterium | reverse complement strand
AGCTCGTTTTGTATTTGAAATCAATCGATTATGACAGACGACAAGATGGCCCTGGTCATCCCGGCGGCTCATGCTGCGTTCCCGGCACTCCGGTGCGAGAATGACATCGGGCATGGCTGCGGCTCTCGATTCCCGTTGCGGGGACCACCGCGGGCGATGCGGGGTGCCGCCGGTGCGGGCGCCCTCGCCCCCCTCCCCCCGGCGACGCGCCGGCGAGGGCTTCAGAGCCCTTGCATCTGAGCGACCTGGTCGCCGGTTCTCCCGAAACGCCTCTGGTGGGCGGCATAGTAGGCGAGCGCTCCCTCGAAAGCGCTCCGGTCGAAGTCCGGCCACAGCGTATCGGTGAAGTAGAGCTCCGTGTAGGCGAGATGCCACAGCATGAAGTTGCTCACCCGCCGCTCGCCTCCGGTGCGGATGAAGAGGTCGGGCTCGGGCAGATCATCGAGGGACAGCTCCGCCTGCATCACCTGCTCGTCGATGTCTTCCAGGGCCAGCTCACCGCGCTGGACGCGCCCCGCCACCCGCCGCGCGGCCCGGCAGCAATCCCAGCGGCCGCCGTAGTTCGCAGCGATCACCAGCGTCTGCCCGGTGTTCCCTTCCGTGAGGGTCTCCGCCTCGTCGATGCGCTCCCGGAGCGTGGCGTGGAGCGCGCTGCGATCCCCGATGACCCGCAGGCGGATGTTGTTCTCGTGCAGCTCCGCCACCTGCTGTTCCAGGGCGGACACGAAGAGGTCCATCAACAGGCCGACTTCCTCCTTCGGACGCCTCCAGTTCTCGCTGCTGAAGGCGAACAGGGTCAGGACCTCGATACCTTTCTCGCCGCAGGCCCGAACCATTTCCCTCGCCGTTTCCACTCCGGCCCGGTGGCCGGCGAAGCGGGGCAATCGACGCCGTATCGCCCAGCGGCCGTTGCCGTCCATGATCATGGCGACGTGACGGGGGAACTTGCCGCCGGCGCGGCCTTCGGGGAAGTCGGGATGCATCCGCGTCTTCGTCAGACTTCCAGCAGCTCCGCTTCCTTCGCCTTGATCACCTCGTCCACTACCGCGGTCTGCCGGTCGGTGGTCTTCTGAATGTCCGCCTCGGCGCGGTGCTCGGCATCCCGCGGAAGGCTCTCGTCCTTGATCAGCTTCTTCAGATGCTGATTGGCATCCCGGCGAATGTTGCGGATGGCGATCCGGGTGTTCTCACCCTCGTGGCGCACGAGCTTGATCATGTCCCGGCGCCGCTCCTCGGTCAGCGGCGGCAGGGGTACCCGGATGACCTCGCCCGCGGTCACCGGGTTGAGGCCGAGCTCGGAGTTCATGATCGCTCTCTCGACGTCGGGCACCAGTCTCTTCTCCCAAGGCGTCACGGACAGGGTGCGCGGGTCGGCGACGGTGATGCTCGCGACCTGGTTCAAGGGCATTTCGGTACCGTAGCAGGGCACCGCAATGTGATCGAGCAGGCTGGTGTGGGCGCGGCCGGTGCGCAGCTTCGCCAGCTCCTGCCGGAGGGCATCGACACTCTTGCGCATGCGGGTCTTCGCGTCTTCCTTGATGGAATCGACGGAATTCATCATCCGACTCCCCGGTTCTCGCCTGGCTCGCGCTCGCCGCGCCTATATTGCCGATTCTGCGCCCTCCGGCACATTCTCGACCAGAGTGCCTTCATCCTCTCCCGACGCCGCGCGAAGGAACGCATCGCAGCGGTTCATGTCGACGACCCTCAGAGGCAGGTCGTGGTCACGACACAGGACCACCGCGGTGGCGTCCATGATCCCGAGGCGTTGCGAGAGCACGTGGTCGTAGCCGAGACGCCGGTAGCGCCTCGCGCCGGGGTGGCGTTGCGGATCGGCGGAGAACACCCCGCCCACCTTGGTCGCCTTGATGAGGAGATCGGCGTCGATCTCTATCGCGCGCAGGGAGGCCGCGGTGTCGGTGGTGAAGAAGGGGTTTCCGGTGCCGGCGCCGAACAGCACCACCCTGCCCTTCTCGAGATGACGCACCGCCTGCCGGCGGATGTACTCCTCGCAGAGCTGGTTGATCCGGATCCCGGACATCACCCGGACCGTCATCCCGTGGCGCTCCATGACATCCTGCAACGCGAGCGCGTTCATGATGGTGCCGAGCATGCCGATGTGGTCGGCGGTCACCCGTTCCATGCCCGCCTCCACCAGCCGCGCGCCGCGGAAGAGGTTGCCGGCGCCGATCACCATCGCGACCTGGATGCCTCGATCGGCGAGCTTGGCCACCTCCCGGGTGACGTACTCGAGCATCGCCTTCTCGATGCCGAACCCGCCGTTCCGCAACAGCGCCTCGCCGCTGAGCTTCAGCAGCACGCGTCTGCAAAGGGGAGATGCCGGGCGATCCACGCGGGCGGAGTCTAGCACGAGTGGAGCACGCCACTATGGAAGCGGCGCTTCCAGGGGCCAGGACCATTCGGAAGGAGAGGTCGAAGCCTCTGAAGTCGAGCCCGGGATCGGGACTCGATGAGGGTTGGCCGCAGGGTGTGCTTCGGCATACTCTTGATGGGGGGTGCCGGGGAGAGTGGCCATGAGCGGGGGAAGCTGTCTTTGCGGGGCGGTGCGGTGGCGCGCCGAGGGATCCCTCGACCGGGTCACCCACTGCCACTGCGAGATGTGTCGCAAGGCGCATGCGGCGCCCTTCGCGAGCTACACCGGAGCCCCCGAGGACCGCTTCGAATGGATCGCGGGCGAAGAGCACATCGTCCGCTACGAGAGCTCCCCCGGCAGCGAGCGAGGCTTCTGCCGGATCTGCGGCTCGGTAACGCCCTACCCCTTCGGCGACGCCCACATCGGGATCCCGGCCGGCGTCGTGGACGCGGGGGCCGGCGATCTCGAGGTCTCCGCCCACATCTTCGTAGCTTCGAAAGCGTCCTGGCACGCTATCGCCGACCGCCTGCCGCGCTACGACACTTGGCCCCCGGACGAGGAGGGCCCGGACATCGAACGCTCCCCGACCGAAGCGGGCTCGACCGGCGCCGTGCGCGGCACTTGCCTGTGCGCGGCGGTGGCCTTCGAGGTGAAGCCCGAGTGGAGCGCCGTCCACAACTGCCACTGCCGCCGATGTCGCAAGGCGCGGGCCGCCGCGTTCACCACCAACGGGTTCACGGCGATCGAGAACCTCGTCTTCCTCCGGGGTGAAGACGCCGTCGCGTCCTACAAGCTGCCGGAAGCCCGCTTCTTCCGGCAGAACTTCTGCCGGGTCTGCGGGTCCGGGATGCCGCGCCGGGATCCCGAACGGGGCTTCGCGGTCATCCCCTTCGGAGCGCTCGACGGCGATCCGGGCCGTGGTGCCGGCGATCACATCCACGTTGCGGACGCGGCGCCCTGGTACACGATCGCCGGCGACCTGCCGCGCCACGAGCAGGGCCCCGGCTGACCCGCCGCGTCCCGAGACGGGCGCTTCCCTGGTCCCATGAAGAACGACCGGCCCGGACTCGCCACTTCCTCCATCCACGCCGGCGAAGTCGACTACGCGTCTTCCACCCCGATCCACCACGGGGCGACCGTGAACGGCGTGTACTACCGGAGCGGCAATCCGACCTGTGCGGCGTTCGAGGAGAAAGCCTGCACGCTGGACGGCGGCACCAGGAGCGTCTCCGCCGCCTGCGGGATGGCGGCGATCAGCCAGACCCTGCTCGCCCTGCTCTCGGCGGGGTCGCGGCTGGTGACCCACCAGACCGTCTACGCCTGGACCACGGAGCTCTTTCGCCGCGACCTGCCCCGGCTCGGCATCGAGGTGGTCACCCTGGACATGCGCGAGCCCGAGCGGCTCGCGGCCGCCCTCGAGACCGAGACCGACGTGGTGTACTTCGAGCCCCTGGCCAATCCTTCCTGCGAGATCGTCGACGCGGTCTCGGTCATCGAAGCGGGCCGGGCGGCGGGCGCCACCGTGGTCGTCGACGCGACGTGGCTCTCGCCCTGTCTCTTCCGTCCCCTCGAGCACGGTGCCGACATCGTGCTGCACAGCGCGACCAAGTTCCTGTGCGGGCACGGTGACGCGCTCGCGGGCGTCGTCACGACCCGCGACGAGGGGTTCGCGGAAGAGCTGGTACGGATGCGCAACGTGCTCGGTGGGGTCCTGAGCCCGACGAACGCGTACTACCTGCTGCGGGGCATGAAGACCCTGCCGATCCGGATGCAGCGCCACTGCGAGAATGCGCAGAAGGCGGCCGAATACCTCGCGGCGCACCCCAGGGTTCCCTCGGTGCGCTATCCGGGCCTGCCGAAGACCCGGGGTCACGACATCGCGCGCCGCCAGTGGTCCGGCTACGGCGGCATGCTCTCCTTCGAGGTCGACGACGCGGCGACCCTGCGGCGCTTCCTCGATCGGGTGGAGCTCTGCCGGCCCTGGGTGAGCCTCGGGGACGCGGGCTCGCTGGTCACCCCCATTCCCGAGACCACATGGGTCCGGATGTCCGTCGGCCTCGAGGACGTGGAAGACATTCTCCGCGATCTCGACCAGGCGCTGGCGTGACGGACCTCCTGCTGCCGCACCAGTACGAGCCGGTCCTCCTCGACCGGGTGGACGACGTGGTCCGGGAGGCGGTGCGCCGGGCCGAGGGCGGCGCCGATGAAGGGACCTTCGTGGTGGCGGCGGAGCAGTCCGACGCCCGCACCCGCAGCGGCGGCGCCTGGTTCTCGCCCGCCGGCAACGCCCACTGTGCGGTCGTGCTCCGGCCGGACTTCCCGAACGCGCGGGCCGGCCACCTCGTCTACGTCGCCGGCGTCAGCGCGGGAGCGGCGCTCGCGGGACTCCTGTCACCGATGACCGGGCTGCGCTACCGCTGGCCGAACCGCATCCTGCTCAACGGACTCGATGCCGGCCGCATCGCGGTCGCAGCGCCCGGTCTCGACCCGGATCCCATGCCGTGGCTGGTGCTCGGACTGATGATGAACGTCGCCCATCATCCCGAGAACCCCGAACCGGAGGCGTACAACAGCGTGCACGCGAGCGGCTCCCCGGAGGTCGGCGCGGAAGCAGTGATCGAGGACTTCGCCCGGCACTTCCTGGCAGCGATCAACCGCTGGGCCACGGACGGGTTCGAGCCGGTCGCCCGGGCCTTCAGCGCCCGGGCCGTGGCCCTCGACGGCGCCTCCCCGTCCGGCCTTGCGGAAGGTCCCTCCCCCTCCGGTCCGCGACGGCAGCTCGATGCGGAAGGGGCGCTGTGCGTCACCGGGGAGGACGGAGCGGTCCGGGTCTTTCCGGTGCTCGGACACTTCGGGATCGTCTGAGCACCGGGGCGCCCCGAAGCGGGCGCTCACGGGGCGCCATCGCGTCTCGGCGCAAGCCCGCGCCGTTACTGATGGGGGCGCGGCGGGGCGATGAGCCCCGAGACGGTGGGCGGAGCAACACGAAACGGATCCACCGTCGCTCAGGCCCGGTAGATCCCCTGCGGTGCTGAAGCAACGCCTTCCCCGCCCCCGGAGACCGCAGACGTGTCAGCGCGCGCCCGCGTCCCGGTGACGGTCGTGGGATGGCGCGTCGGATACGCCGTCTGTTGGGTCATTCTTCCTCTCCGGGCCGGGTCACAGTCGTTGACGTTCGGCTTCAATGCGCTGCTTCGAAGCGTCGTCGACGAACCCCAGGTTCCGCAGATGCCACAGGGTTGCGGAAAAACCGGTTTCCAGCCGCCTGGCAACACTCGACACGCCTTGCGCCGTGACGATCGGCTCGTTCATGCCGGCTACCACGGCGCGTACTGTCTCGGTCGGCATGAGCAACATCGCCGCAAATGCGTTGGCTCGTCGTTCCAGCGAAGGCGGCGCCCAAGGGCCACTGGCGACGGCGAGGCGTTGCCCGGCGCTCCGATCGAAGAGAAGGTGGCAGAGCTCGTGGGCGAGGGTGAAGCGACGCCCCCGTGAATCGGCATTGAAGTGATTGTTGCGGTTCCAGAGGATTCCACTTCGATGGCGCGGCCCGGCGATCGCCACCCCCCGAATCGATCGGTCGGACAGACTCGCTTCAGCGACATCAACCCCCAAGCGTTCGAGTATCTCCTCCACCTCGACACGTTCGCCGTCCGCACAAGCGTCGAGGTCGTCCTGCAGCTCTTCCGCAAGCGCGTATCCCTGTTGCCAGGGCGAGCCGTCGGAGTCGCCGATCGGCACGGCACGGCACCGGGATGCCATCACCTCCGGCTCACCTTCCGGGGAAGTCAGCCTGAGCAGGGATTCGGCGAGCACCATGACATCCGGCCTGGTCACATTCGGCGTCATGGCGCCGAACATCAACGCGGCGTGGCAAGACCCTTCCACCACGAGCGGAGAATCTCCGGACGTAGTCAGCAACACGTTCTGCTGCGCTCTCGAAAACTCCGCAATCCGGCGTTTGAAGCGGTTCCAGCCCCGGCGGACGGAATCCTCGTCCACGCCCAGTCCGGCCAGCCACATCACACGGCTTTCCTGCTGTCGCGTTCGCAACCTGTGGATGGCCCGTTTCAGGTCGGTGATGCGACCCGATTCCGGAGCGACCGAGGACAAGTACGCGGCAGCGCCTTCGAGCGCGTCGTACAACGGCTCGGCGACGCTCCTGGGCTCGAAGCGAAGGGCCCCGGGGCGCAGCGCGAAGCTCACATGATTCGGCACGCCCTGGCTGCGGGCATCGCCCCAGGAGATTTCGATGCTGTCGTGAAAACGCCGGAAGACCACATCCGGGAACAGACCGCCTTCGCGCGCCGCCCGAATGGCGTGCCTCGACCACCAGCCATGCCACGCGGACTCCCACGCCGACTCCTCGTCTTCGTCCAGGGCGAGCGGAGGAAACCGGGTTTCACGAAGACCCCTCCATGCCTCGTCCGCTGCTCTGCATGGCAGGCGCTCCTCGTGCAGCAGCGGGTTCCACTGGTGCGCGAACCACTCCAGCAAGGGGAGCAGATACCAATGCGCGGACTCGACCCGCTCACCCTCTTCCAGGTGCGGGCACAGATTCCATCCGTTGACCCAGATCTGAAACGTACCCCATGACAGGGAGACATCCGCGGACGCACCCTGCCCTTCATCCGGGTCGTCCATGAACGCGATCTTGATGGCAAACGCGCTGGTATCGCCGGCCAGGCGTTCCCAATGATGCGAACCCATTTTCGACATGCAGCGCGACACGAGCGCGTCCGGCCCGGGCTAACCGCAGTGGACCCGGGTGTTCGAGTACTCCTCGATCGGCACGACCACGCTCTCCCCGCTGACCCTCCGGCGCGGATCCGCGGTCTCGAACTCGAGCTCGAGGCGGAACCGGAACTCCGCGAAGAAGCGCTCGTACATCTCTCCGCCGAAGGTGCCGGCGGCGTGCAGCGTGTCCTCCCCCGGAGCGTGCGTGAGGGCGATGGCCGCAAGGGGCTGGGGAGCGGGGCCGCCGAGGACACGGGCGCCGCGCGCGGGGTCGTAGACGCTGCGCTCCGAGCAGCAGTAGATCACTCCCTTCCCGCGCGCCTGCCGATGGCGGGCATCCTCGAAGCGCACTTCTTCGTGGCGATAGTTCATGAAGCTCACGGCGCGGGCGGGATGTGTCATCCTGTGGGCGCAGATCGCCGCAAAGGCGACCACGGAACGGCCCGAACCGACGCCGCCGGGCCACTGGTACTTCGAGCCGTCCTCGGTCTCCAGGGGGCCGTCGGGGAGAGCCGGCCGGCCGAGCTCGATGAGGAAGCACGGCGTGGTGACATAGGGGTAGTGGAAGATGTAGCACTGCCCCGTCTCGAGGCGGCCGGCGCGAAGCGGCGTCCCGTCGGGACGCACCAGCAGGGCCGGCTCGTAGCTTCGCAGGACCCCGCCCGCCTCTGCGAGCGCCTCGGGACGGGCGCCCACCGCGGCGGCGGCGCTACCGCACAGCTTGAGGAAGCCTCGACGCTCCACTGCCGCAGATCAGTGGCTGAGGCTCGCCAGCCGGGCCGCGAGCGCATGGTGGCCACCCTGCACCGCGGCCTCGGCCGGAGTGCGGCCCTCGTCGTCCACGGCGTTCGGAGCCGAGCCGTGGGACATCAGCGCCTCCACGATGTCGGCGGAGCCGCGGAACGCCGCCAAGTGCAACGCGGTCGCGCCCACCTCGTTGCGCGCGTCGAGGTCCAGGCCGGGGGACCCGAGCAGCGCGCTCACCACGCTCGAGCGCTTCTCGAACGCTGCCCGCATCAACGGCGTCCAGCCGTAGATGTCGGCGCGGTTCACTTCCGCGCCGTGCTCAAGGAGCCGCTTCACCGCGCTCGCGTCCCCCTTGACCGAGGCGATCATCAGGGCGGTCCAGTCGAAGCCCCCGACCGCGTTGACCTCGGCCCCGGCGGAGAGCAGCGCATCGAGGGTCCCGGTATCGGTCCCGAGCGCGGCGAACATGAGCGCGGTGCCGCCGTTGCGGGTTCTGACGTTGACGTCGGCCCCGGCGCGCAACAGGCGCTGCACGAGGCCCGCTCGCCCGTGCTTTGCCGCGATCATCAGGGCGGTCTTGCCGCCCTTGCCCTGGAGATCGATGTCCGCCTCCCCTTCGACGAAGCGCTCCAGCGCCGGGAGATCCTCCTCGTCGATGGCGCGGGCGAGGGTCTCGTCGCCGGTCGCTTGCGCCCGGGCGAAGGCGCTCGCGACGAGCATGACCGCCACCAGGACGGCCCCCCGGTGCCGGCGGGTGAGCGACCCCCTCACCCGCGGCCTCCCGCCGCCGCCCGCAGCTCGTACTGACTCGCGACCGCGCCGAGCGCCGCGCCCGCGTCGTAGCGGCCGGTCAGGCGCACGACGGCATCGTGTCCGATGGCCTCTTCGAGCAGGTCCGCGAAGCCTGAGCGCTGCTCGGGGGCCAGGGGATGGCTCTGCGAGTGCAGGAGCCAGTACTTCTCGTCGCCGAAGAACCAGCAGAGGCGCGGCTGGGCGGTCAGCATCCTGAGGGCTTCGAAATGGCTGCTTCCCACCCCCGGGGTCATGAGTATCTCGGAGACCATCGGATCGTCGATGCGAGTATGGACTTCGGCTCTCAGCGTCACCACGCTGGCATGCTCGGCCTTGATCAGGTCGGCCTCGATACCGACCGGCAGCGGCCCCCCACTCCTCGAGATGATGCGGCGGTCCGCCTTGCACTCCGGGCCGGCGAGCTGCAGAAAGAGCGCTGCCTGCCAGCCGTCTTCATCCAACTGCACCGGCACACAGGTCGCCGCGGAGCCTCCCTGGTGCATCGCTTCGCGTACTGTGCGCGGGAATCGCTTCATCGCCTCGCAGGGTCACGGGAGAGACGGGACCCGGACGGCGTCAGACCCGTCCTCGACGGCCCTTCGAAGGGAGGGACGCCGCATCCCGTCTCGCCCGCAGCGCCCCTGCCCGCCGCCGGCGTCATGCCTCGAAGCGCACCGCTACTCCAACGGCGAGAGACACCGCTGTCCGCGTCTCGCGCAACGGGGACAAAGCGGACCGCGCGCTTCAGGTTGCCGGCTGCGTGCTGCCGCCGGCCGCAGGCTGCTCCTCGATGACCTGATCCCTGACCGTCTCGTACCACTGATCGTGGTGCTGTTTCGCCCACTGTTCGTCCACGTAGCCGGTGGTCATCGCTTCCAGGGAGCCCTCCGAACCGAGGGTGCCGATGTACGCATGGCCGAACCACAGCGCTATCCACGCCAGCCCGCCGCCGGTGTGCCACAGATGGGCGAGCTGGATGCTGTCGCGCGTGGGGTCGCCGGCGATGCCGAGCAGGACCAGACCGGTGAGGATGACCATCGTCCCCACGATGGCGATGAACCAGAACCAGACCTTCTCGCCCGCGTTCGCGAATCCCGCCCGGGGATGGGCCTTGCCCACGATGCCACCGCCCTGAAGGAACCAGGTCAGATCATCGCGGTTCGGGATGTTGCGGCCGATCCAGAAGACGATCATCAGCGCCACCCCGCCGCCGAACCAGGGACCCAGGGCCTCGTGCAGCATACGCGAGGTTCCTGCCCAGGCGGCGAACCCTTCCGGACCGAGCAGGGGAATGAGCACCACCCGACCGAAGAGCAGACTCAGTCCGGTAATCGAGAGCACCACGAACAGGGTCGCGGTGTACCAGTGCAGGCCGCGTTCCCAAGGCTGCCAGCGCAGCAGGCGGCGCCCGCTCCGTCCGCCCTCGAGCGGCACGCTGCCCCGGAACGCAAAGAACACGAAGATCGTGAACAGGACGACCAGGAGGATGCCGCCTCCCCAGTCCGCGAGCAGGCTGTTTCGCAGTTGACGCCAGTTCTGTGCCCCGTTGTTGATGAGGACCTGCGTCTCCATGTTCTTCCAGTCGTTCGTGCCCGCGGAATCCGGCATCGACTTGCCGGTCACCGAGGAGTAGCCCTCGTGTCCGGTGCGTACCGCACGCCAGTAGTTCGAGCGCGGGTTGGCGTCGTCCCCGGCTTGTGCGCTGACCGACGCAATGCCGACGTAGACATAACCGCCCAGCGGAGCCACCAGGGCGCCCAGGAGTATGCCGAGAAGGGTGAGGATCGCGACGCGCCGATAGCGTCTCGCCCCTTCACCGATGGGTCGTTTGCGTGCGCCTGCCATGAGATTCCTCTCCTCGTGTCCGGCTTTCGTTTCCCGCGCTCGTCCTCCCCCGAGCAGTGGGCGCCGGCGCTAACGATCCGTCTGAATCAGCGCAAAGCGCTTTTCCAGCGTCTCGGCGCGCTCCGACGCGTCCTGCGCGAGCAGGGGATCCCGCACTCCCTTGTACTCACCTGCCTCGTGGACGGTGACATCGCCGGAATCCCAGCATCCGGAAAGTGCGAACGCGGCGGCCACCGCTGCCGCCGCCGCCATCGTGCGCTTCTTCATGAGTGTCGCTCCCCGGGTCCGATGGCCACAGGGCGAGGCGGGGGCCGCCCCCGCCTCGCCGCCCTTCCCGGCTCAGGTCAGGCCGAGGGCCCGTAGGCGGTCCCCCACCCCCAAGTCTGCGGGCGGGTACCACGCTTCAACACCCGTTTGCGATAGATGTCGGAAACGAGGTCGCTGTCACCGGCGAGCAGGGCCTTGGTGGAGCACATCTCCGCGCACAAGGGGAGCTTGCCTTCGGCGATGCGGTTGCGTCCGTACTTGGTGAACTCCGCGTCGGACAGATCGTTCGGCGGTCCGCCGGCGCAGAAGGTGCACTTGTCCATCTTGCCGCGCACCCCGAACGCCTGCTCCTGCGGATACTGCGGCGCTCCGAAGGGACACGCGTAGAAACAGTAGCCGCAGCCGATGCAGAGGTCCTTGTCGTGCAGCACGATGCCGTCATCGGTGGTGTAGAAGCAGTCCACCGGACATACCGCCGCGCAGGGAGCGTCGGTGCAGTGCATGCAGGCGACCGAGATCGACTTCTCTCCCGGCACGCCGTCGTCGAGCACGACCACCCGCCGGCGGTTCACGCCCCAAGGCACCTCATGCTCGTTCTTGCAGGCGGTCACACAGGCATTGCACTCGATGCAGCGCTCGGCGTCACACAGAAACTTCATGCGAGCCATTGTTGATCTCCTCTCACGCGGCCTGGATCCGACACAGGGTCACCTTGGACTCCTGCATCTGGGTCACCGAGTCGTACCCGTAGGTGAAGGCGGTGTTGCAGGCCTCGCCGCGCACATAGGGCTCGGTTCCCGGCGGATACTTGTCCTTGAGGTCCTCGCCCTGGAACCAGCCGCCGAAGTGGAACGGGGTCCATACCACTCCCGGGGCCACTCGCCGCGTGACCATGGTCATCACCTTGATCCGGGCGCCGGCGTCGACGTGCTTCTGCGGCGGGGTCTCGATCCACACCATCTGGCCGTTCTGGAGACCGAGGTCGTTGGCGTCCGCGGGATTGATCTCGACGAACATGTCCTGCTGGAGCTCCGCGAGCCACGGGTTGGAGCGGGTCTCCTCCCCTCCCCCTTCGTACTCCACCAAGCGTCCGCTGCTGAAGATGAGCGGGTAGTCCCCGGAGTAGTCGATCGCCTGGATGGACCCGTAGTGGGTCGGGAGGCGGTAGAAGCGCTTGCGGTCCTCGTAGGTCGGATACTTCTCCACGAGGTCACGGTGCGGCGTGTAGAGCGGCTCACGGTGTATGGGCACCGGATCCGGGAAGGTCCACACCACCGCGCGCGCCTTGGCGTTGCCGAAGGGCGCGCAGCCGTGGGCGATGGCCACCCGCTGGATACCGCCCGAGAGGTCGGTCTTCCAGTTCCGGCCTTCCGCCGCGAGCTTCTCCTCGTCGCTGAGATCGTCCCACCAGCCGAGCTGCTTCAGCACCTTGTCGCTGAACTCCGGGTATCCGTCCCTGATCTCGGAGCCGGCGCTGTAGACGCCTTCCGCGAGCAGGTTCACGCCGTTTCGCTCGACGCCGAAACGCGCCCGGAAGGTGAGGCCGCCGTCGGCCACCGCCTTGCTCGGGTCGTAGAGCACGGGAGTACCGGGATGTCCCATCTCCGGGGGGCCCCAGCACGGCCAGGGCAGGCCGTAGTACTCGCCCTCGTGCGGCCCTCCCTCCGCCCGGAGGGTGGTGGTGTCGAAGGTGTGGCGATGCTCGGCGTGCGACTTGATGCGCTCCGGGCTCTGGCCGGTGTAGCCGATCGTCCACATGCCGCGGTTGAACTCGCGGGTGATGTCCTCCACCAGCGGCTCGTCGCCGTTCACCTCGATGTTCTTGAACATCTCGCCGGCGAACCCGAGCTTCTTCGCGAACTTGTAGAGGATGGTCTGGTCCGGCAGCGACTCGAACACCGGATCGATGACCTTCTCGCGCCACTGGAGGGAGCGGTTCGACGCGGTGACCGAGCCGTAGGTCTCGAACTGGGTCGCCGCCGGCAGCAGGTAGACGTTGTCGCTACGGTCGCTCATCACCGCGGCGTGGGTGGGGTAGGGATCGATCACCACCATCACGTCGAGCTTCTCCATCGCGACCTTCATCTCCGGCCCGCGGGTCTGGCTGTTGACGGCGTGGCCGTCGAGCACCATCAGACGGATGTTGTCGCGCTGGCCGATATCCTCTTCCAGCACTCCGTCGACCCAGCGCGACACCGGGATGCCCTTGTAGTTCATCGGCATCACTTCCTTGCCGCCGTCGCCGATGACCTTGTCCGGATCGAAGCGCCCCTCGAGCCAGTCGGGATCGACCTCCCAGACCCGCGCCCAGTGCGCCCAGGCGCCGGCGGACAGGCCGTAGTAGCCGGGAAGGGTGTGCGACAGCACGCCGAGGTCGGTCGCGCCCTGCACGTTGTCGTGGCCCCGGAAGATGTTGGCGCCGCCTCCCTCCTTGCCGA
Organism: uncultured Ectothiorhodospiraceae bacterium; assembly: GCA_964347195.1. Lineage (GTDB taxonomy): Bacteria > Pseudomonadota > Gammaproteobacteria > HK1 > HK1 > JAJEAD01. The sequence goes on along the minus strand of CAYFYD010000045.1, from coordinate 1,558 downwards.
TGTTGCCGAGCGCGAGCTGGAAGACGCAGTAGGCGCGCGTGTTGTTGTTGCCGATGGTGTGCTGGGTGCCGCCCATGCACCACACGATGGTGCCCGGCCGGTTCTCGGCCATCATCTGCGCGGCGGCCTTGACGGTGGCCTCGGGCACTCCGGTGACCCGCTCCGTCTCCTCGGGGGTCCACTTCCTGACCTCCTCGCGGATCTCGTCCATGCCGTACACGCGCTGGCTGATGTACTCCTCGTCTTCCCAGCCGTTCTCGAAGACGTGCCACAGCAGTCCCCACATGATCCCCACGTCGGAGCCGGGGCGGATCTGGAGGTGGAGGTCGGCGTGCGCGGCGGTGCGCGTGAAGCGCGGGTCCGCCACGATCATCTTGGCGCCGCTCTCCTTCGCCCGGAGGATGTGCTGCATCGACACCGGGTGCGCCTCGGTGGGGTTGCTGCCGATGAAGAACATCGCCTTCGTGTTGTGCATGTCGTTGTACGAGTTCGTCATCGCCCCGTAGCCCCAGGTGTTCGCTACCCCGGCCACGGTGGTGGAGTGACAGATCCGCGCTTGGTGATCGACGTTGTTCGTGCCCCAGAAGGCGGCGAACTTGCGGAACAGGTAGGCCTGCTCGTTGCTGTGCTTGGCGGAGCCGAGCCAGTACACCGAGTCCGGACCCGACTCCTCCCGGATGCGCAGCATGTGGTCGCCGATCTCGTCGACCGCCTCGTCCCAGGACATGCGCTTCCACTTGCCGCCGGTGAGCTTCATCGGATAGCGCAGGCGGCGCTCGCCGAAGCCGTGCTCGCGCACCGACGCGCCCTTGGCGCAGTGCGCCCCGAGATTGAAGGGCGATTCGAAATCCGGTTCCTGACCGGTCCAGATGCCGTTCTGCACCTCCGCGATGATGCCGCAGCCGACCGAGCAGTGGGTGCAGACGCTGCGCCGGAGCTCGGTGGCGATGTTCTCCTTCGGGGCGTGGGCGGAGGCCGCCTCGGCCTTGCGCATCATCGTCGCCGGCAGCATGCCCGCGACCGCGGTACCTCCGACCGCGAGCCCCGAACGTCCCAGGAAGCGGCGGCGGTTGATCGCCTCGCCGGGCCCGCGTACCGCCACCCCGGCGGCGCCCGAAGAGGCTGAGTTTCTTCTGACCAGTTTCATTGACGAACCTCCATCAGAACTCGGCGAGCCGGTAGTACGTCTCGATGTGAGGCGTAACGTGGTAGCCCCTGGCCCTGGCCGGTGCTCCCGGCTCGGAAATCTTGTCCGCGGGAGCGGCCTGCACGGCGCTCGTCTCGCTCGCCACCGCAACGGCCGCGGCGCCGCCGGCGGCCGCCATGCTTCGAAGGAACGCTCTGCGCCCCTTGGCTCTGGCTTCGCTCATTTTGACGTGTCCTCCGAGGTATCTCGGCCGCGGCGTCGAGCCCGCCGACGCCCGCGGCCACTACGTCACACACAAGGCTGCGCCCCGAATCTACTGCATTCCGGCCCGCTAGTCTACGTACAATCCCGTACCTGACAGGGCTCTTCAAAAGTCGGCTTGACGGCTTCAGACTCCGAGCTTCGGGATTG
>CAYFYD010000044.1:0-14823 GCA_964347195.1 uncultured Ectothiorhodospiraceae bacterium | reverse complement strand
CGTCGCCTGATTCCAGTACTTCGAACCCCGCAACTCGACTTCTGAATGGTCCTGCCTGTATGCCAAACGCAAGTCCACGGTGGAGACGGTGTTCGGGGTGGCTCCACTGATCTACGCGCACCACACCGGAAGCGGACTGCATGGCCTCGCCTCAGGCCTCTCCGGCTTGTTCGAGCATCGCACGAACGATCTCGTTCGACAGCCTGAATCCGCTTCTCTCCAACCGGTCGAAGAAGGGTCGGACGCTGTGCACGAGACGCGCACCCTTGGCGGCGAGCAGCACGCCCGCGACGCCGGTCACGACGAGTCCGTGCGCTTTGGCATGCGACCTGCCAAGCGGCTCATCCATCAGCACGAGACACGTACCCGCGTGATTGAGCGCGAGGGCCAGGGTGCTGGCCTCGCCGGCGCCGAGTTCCGCAAACTCCGCGCCGCGGCAGGTGGGCGCCACCTCGATCCATCCGTCCCGGATGGCGGCGGCAAGCTCTGACGCGCCCGGCAGCTCGCCGCCGGCCAGCACCTCATCGCGAACGGCCGCCGTGACGGTGACCCGGACGAAGAGCCTGCGAAGCAGATCGAATGCTCCGGTGGCGGCGAGACCGATCAGCGGGCTCGCGTCTGCGGCGACCAACCGTTCCGCCATGCGACGACTGCCTCCGTATCCTCGCGTACGGTCGCGGACGTACCCCGTACCACGGGAATGCCGAGTCGCGACACGTGGCGGATGAACTCGGCGGGCGCGATGCCCGAGAACCGCGCGGCCTGACCGAGGGAAAGGCTTTGCTCGCGATACAGTGTCGTGGCAAGCGCCAAACGGATGCCCGGCTCGGTGAGCAGTGAGTCCTCATCGAGATGCACCAGTAGCGCTTCCGGCTGGTGGCGATTGAGGATCAGGACGGGGTGCTCACGCGCTTCGCGAAGCGCCGCCGACGGATTGTTCTTCAGTTGACGAACATTGACGGCCTTCATCCAGATCGCTCCCTCATACCACTGTTTCGTAGGAACAACTCGTGGCTACATATCGTAGGTACAAACACGGGGCCCACGCAAGGGGGCGGAGTCAGGAGTGTCGGAGTCAGGAGTGCTGAGTCATTGCGAGACGATGAAGGCGACTGTCGATGCCGAAGTGACTCTCCCGGATCCGGGTGGCGAAGTACGAGGCGGAGGCCTTCGACGACGAGGCACGGGCCGCGGACCTCATGCAGCAGTACGAGATGACGATCGCGGCGCTGGAGCGTCCCGCGCCGGTGCTACAATCCGCCGCGCACCAGCGGCTCGAGGAGGAGAGGAGCGGATGAGCGCGCAGATTCAGCCGCGGGGCGCCGTGATTGATGCACTGCGCCGGCTTCTCGGGGAACGCCTCTCCACTTCCCGGGCGGTGCGCGAGCAGCACGGGCGGGACGAGTCCTATCACGCGCCCGCCCTGCCCGAAGCGGTCGCCTTCGCCCGGACCACGGAGGAGGTGGCGGCGGTCGTGGAGACCTGTGCGCGCCACCGGACTCCGGTCATCGCCTTCGGGACCGGCACATCGCTCGAAGGCCACGTGCAGGCGCTCGAGGGCGGGGTCTGCATCGACTTGGCGGGGATGGACGAGGTGCTCGAAGTGAACGCGGAGGACCTCGACTGCCGGGTCCAGGCCGGGGTGACCCGCAAGCAGTTGAACCGCTACCTGCGCGATACCGGCCTGTTCTTCCCCATCGACCCCGGCGCCGACGCCTCCCTGGGGGGCATGACCTCGACCCGCGCGTCGGGCACCAACGCGGTGCGCTACGGCACGATGCGCGAGAACGTCCTGGGCCTGACGGTGGTGCTCGCGGACGGGCGGGTGATCCGCACCGGCGGGCGGGCGCGCAAGTCCGCCGCCGGCTACGACCTCACCCGGCTCTTCGTCGGCGCGGAAGGCACGCTCGGCGTCATCACCGAAGTGCAGCTCCGCCTCTACGGCGTCCCGGAGGCGATGTCCGCCGCGGTGTGCTCCTTCGAGACTCTGGGCGGTGCGGTGGACACCACCATCCTCACCATCCAGTCCGGCATTCCGGTCGCTCGCATCGAGCTTCTGGACGAAGTGATGATGGGGGCGATCAACCGCCACAGCGGGCTGGACTACCCGGTGCAGCCGACGCTCTTCTTCGAGTTCCACGGTAGCGACGCGGGGGTGGAGGAGCAGGCGCGCAGCGTGGGCGACATCGCATCCGAGCTCGGCGGGGGCGATTTCCGGTGGGCGACCCGCCAGGAGGAACGCTCGCATCTATGGCAGGCGCGCCACGACGCCTACTACGCCGCGCTCGCGATGCGCCCCGGGGCCAAGGGCTGGCCGACCGATGTGTGCGTGCCGATCTCCCGGCTCGCGGAGTGCATCCTCGAGACGAAAAAGGACATAGAAGCGTCGGGACTGCTCGCACCCATCGTCGGCCACGTGGGCGACGGCAACTTCCACCTGTCCTTCATCGTCGACCCCGACGACGCCGAGGAGATGGGACGGGCGGAGTCGGTCAACGAGCGGATGGTGGCCCGCGCCATCGACATGGGCGGGACCTGCACCGGGGAGCACGGCATCGGGTTCGGGAAGATCGAGTTCCTGCGCCGGGAACACGGCGAGGCGGTGTCGGTGATGCGGCAGGTGAAGCAGGCCCTCGACCCCGACGGGATCATGAACCCGGGCAAGATCATGTAGCGGCGCTCCGCATCGGAGCGGGGCGGCCGGCGCTTCGGCCCGGCGCGGCGTCTCAGGACAGGTCGCGCCCGGACGCCGCCACGCGCGGCGGCGAAGCCGATGCGGTGAAGGCGGGGCGCAGGGCGAGGACTTTTCGTTCCGCTTCCGGCCTCGCTTCGCCGCCGCCGCGCATGCGCCGTTCGTCGCGCGGGGGGATGCCGAAGTAGTCCCGGTAGCACTTGCTGAAGTGCGGGGCGGAGACGAAGCCGCACGCGAAGGCCACGTCCACGATCGTCATGGGCGTCTGCAGCAGCAACTGGCGCGCGCGGGTGAGGCGCAGCTCCAGGTAGTAGCGCGTGGGCACGCAGTGCAGGTGCTTCTGGAAGAGCCGCTCGAGCTGGCGTCGACCCAGCCGCACGTGGCGCGCGATCTCGTCCAGGCTCATCGGCTCTTCGAGGTTCGCCTCCATCAGCGATACCGCTTCCACCAGCTTGGGCTGCGAGGTGCCGAGATGCAGGCGGAGCGGCACCCGCTGCCGGTCGTTCCGGCCCCGGATGCGCTCGCAGATGAACTCCTCGGAGATCGCCACCGCGAGATGGCCGCCGTGCTGGCGATGGATGAGGTTCAGCATCATGTCGAGCGGCGCCGTCCCGCCCGAGCTGGTGCAGCGCTCGCGATCGATCTCGAAGAGCTCCGGGGACACGATGACTTCGGGAAACTCCTCTCGCAGACTCGCCATGTTCTCCCAGTGAATGGTCGATCGGTAGCCATCCAGGAGGCCCGCCTTGGCGAGCAGGTAGCTGCCGGTGCAGATGGCGCCGAGCGGGACCTTCTCCCGGGCGAGGCGGCGCAGGCAGAAGAGGAGCAGGCGGTCCGCGAAGTCGCCGACCCGCTCTCCCGCGCATACCAGCACCAGATCGCAGTCCCGGGCGGCCGGCATCGCGCACTCGGCGGGAAGCTCGATGGCGTTGCTGGCGGCCACCGGCTTCCCGTCCACCGTGAAGAGGCTCCAGCGGTAGAGCTCGCGCCCGCTCAGCCGGTTGGCCATGCGCAGCGGTTCCACCGCGGAGGCGAAGGCGATCATCGAGTAGTCGGGGACCAGCAGGAACCCGATGTGGCGCGCCGCGCCACTCCCCTCGCTCTCGATCGGGGGGCTCATCCGGGTGGCGATCGCCAGCGAGCCGGGGGTGCCGACATGTTCAGGAGACCTGGTGGCTCAATCGCTCGCGCATTGGTGGTGTCGGCCGGAAATGACTCGGCTCCCTTCTCTTCCGCAAGCGGCCAGGTTGGAAAGACGCATGACAATCGTCCCCTCCGCGCGGGCCGGCGTCAATGGGTCTCGCGAGCGCGTCTCCCCGGAAAGGTGTCCCTGCCACCGGCGCCAGGCGGGCGGGGATCGATCGACCGATCCGCGACCGGTCGCCGAAATCCGGGCCCTGAGCCCGTGGGCGCGGACAGTTCGGCCCGACACACGTCACCTTGGGAGATCACCATTCGACGCGATCGAGTGCCTGTCGGCCGGCGGCGGCAAGGAAGCCGTCACCGTTGTCGCCAACCTCGTCGCATACCCGGTTCATCGTGTCCGTCACCTCGTCATGCGCATGGCGCGCGACGTATTCGTCGAGCGCGGCCGCATACACTTCGCTCCGGGATCGCTGCTCTCTCCGGGCCGGCCGCTCGGCGCGCTCGAAGATGTCGTCGGGAATCGATACCGCCGTCTTCATACCCGGAGTACAAGCGCCACGCGGTGTCGGGACGCGCGCACCGGAGTCTCAGTCAATGCGCCGGATCTCCCGGCCACGGTCATTTCACGTTGCGCTTCCGGGGCGGATTCAGTAGCCCGGATGGCGAGCCCCGGACGAGATCCGGCCAACTGGCGGCGGCCACGGAGCCCACAGACTGCCGTGACGGCGCTGACGAGAGTATTCCGGTCCCTCCGGAGCGGATGCTCAGCCCGCGTGAAACGGCCCTGTCTCCCGGCTCGGACCGGTGGTGGTCCTCGGGGCGCTCGCAGGGCGGAAAGTGCGCCGGAAGTGTCGCCGGTCCGACCGGTGCCGCCGGAACCGCGGGGCGTTCCGCTTCGAACGCTGCGCTTCGGGCTCGCCCGGTCAGGGCCTCCAGGAAAGCGCCCGCCAAGCCTTGAGGCCGAGCTCGTAGCCCGCCGCCCGCAGGACTCGAAACGGGATGGGTCGGATCGGCCGGATCGGCAGTGGGCAGGATGCGTCGTTCATCGTGCCCAGGATGCGTTCGGCGCCGATCCTGCCGCCCAGGGTCGCGGAGGTGACGCCCCGGCCGCTGAATCCGCAGCATATCGTCAGGCCCGCTTCCGGCTCGTGCAGGCGGGGCAGGTGGTCGTCGCTCATGCCGATGGTGCCGCCCCACTTGAACTCGAAGCGCGCGCCGGCGATCTGGGGAAACAGGTGCCGGAGCCGCCGGTGCGGCCAAAGGTCGAACGGTCCGTCCCCGAAGAGCGGAGGATAGCCGAGGGTGGCGATCATGAAGCGGCCCGAGGCGACCATCTGGGAGTAGGTCGGGACCGGCGCGGTCTCGAAGGTCGAAGTGCGCCGGGGCAGGACGCTCTTTCGCACGTTGTGGCCGAGCGGCTCCGTCGCCGCGGCGTACACGCCCATCGGCACCATCGTGCGCGCAAGGCCCGGCCACAGATCGCCGGAATAGGAGTCGGTGGCGATCAGCACACGCTCCGCGACCACCGCACCCCGGTCCGTCTCCGCCCTCCAGGCGCGAGCGCGGCGGACGAGGCGGCGCACCGGCGATGCGGTATGTACCGTGGCGCCGAGAGACATCGCCCCGCCCGCGAGTCCCAGGACGTAGTTGAGCGGATGGATGTTGCCGGCGCGCTTGTCCAGCATCGCCGCGTGGTAGCGATCGGTGCCGAGCAGAGTGGCGGTGCGCTCCCGGTCCAGGAGCTCCACATCGAACCCGCAGGCGGAGAGCTGGGCGTGGCGCTTCTCCACCGCGCGCACCGCCTTCGGCGAATGGGCGACGTAGACGTTGCCGGTCCGGGCGAGATCGCAGTCGATGTCGAACCGGGTCACGAGCGCCTCCACCAGATCGAAGGTGCGGCCGAATGCCTCGTTGAAACGCCGTCCCTGCTCCTCGCCGAGGTGCTGCTCCACGACTTCGGGATCGGCCCACACGCCGGGATTCACCTGTCCCATATTGCGCCCCGACCCTCCGTGTCCGATGCCCCGGGCTTCGAGGACGACGACTTCGGTGCCCGCCCCCGCGAGATGAACGGCGCAGGAGAGTCCGGTGAAGCCGGCTCCGACGATCACCACGTCGGCCCGGCGCTCGCCGTCGAGCGGCATGGTCGCCGGCGGTGGGTGGGCGGTGGCGGCCCAGAGCGAGCGGTCGAGACGGCCGGACGACTTCATCCGCCGTCACCTGCCGGCGGCGGCCCGCCCGTCGTCGCTTTGCCCCGCGTCATTCGCGAGTCCGCCAGGGCGCCAGCGCCTCGACCGCGCGGTCCGGGTAGTCGGTGACGATCGCGTCGACGCCGAGCCGAGCCAGACTCCGCATCCCGTCGACCCGGTTCACGGTCCAGGCCACGACTCCCAGGCCGAGCGCGTGCGCTTCGTTCAGCGTCTCCCGGGTCAGGTCACGGTAGTACGGTCCCCATGTGCCGCCTCCCGCTGCCACCACCATCCGCGGTATCGAGCCCTCGAACGCTTCGATGTCGAAGCCTGCCGTCCAGAGTGACGTTTCGCGAGGGCCGCGGAGGATGTTGTCGAGCCAGCGCCGTTCCGCGCTGAGGCACACAATCGGGAGGCCGGGGACCAGCTCGAGCGCTTCCCGGAGAACGCGCCAGTCGAAGGACATGAGCTCGGCCCGCTCGAGCATGCCTTCCGCGCGCAACGCGCCCACGACCTTGCCCGCGAACTCGTCCGGCGCCGCGGTCTCCTCCGGCGCCAGGGGCGTCGTCTTGACCTCGATGTTGAAACGTATCCCCCGTGCATCGGGGCGTCTCCCCAGGGCCAGCACTTCGCTCAGCGCGGGAATGCGTGTGCCGTCCCGAGCGGCCTGCTCCGGGAAGCACTCCGCCACTGCGCTGCCCGGAGCGGGGCGGCCGACGTCGAAACCGGACAGCGCCGCCATGTCCAGGGTGTTGATGCGCGGACTCGGCGAGGCGAGCCACGCGCCGCTCGAGTCCCGAGTGCGCTCCGGATCGAGGACCCGGTCGTGATGCACGACCGGAACACCGTCCCGGGTCATGACGACATCGAGCTCCAGCGCGTCGACACCGAGCTCGATGGCGCGCTCGAAGGCCGGTATCGTGTTCTCGGGGAGCAGGCCCCGGGCGCCACGATGGCCGTGGACTGCCATCGCTCGGGCGGTCATTGCGCCGAGCCCTCGATGCCTGGCCCGCATGTCATATCGAACTTCGCGGGAATGACGATGTGGTGACGCATGTCGAAGGGGCTCGAGGGAGTACGCCCGTTCATCGCTCGGGTGCCGGCGCCCGCAGCAGGAGGTTGGTGTGACATGCGGGTCAGGATCATGCGGCCTCCGGGTATCCCGCGGCGGAAGGTGGACGCGGTGCGGCCGCGGGCATTGCAGGCAACCCGGGCCGGCATCCGCCCGTGCGCTCACGCGCGCCAAGGGTTAGTCTCTCGCCCCTCATCCACACGAGGCGGACGCTCCCATGGCGCAAGCGGCATTGGACATCACCTCGCGCGTCGACTGTTCCGGCGGCGCGGCCTTCGTCGACGGCGAGTACGTTCCGGTTTCCGAAGCGCGGGTCTCGGTGCTCGACTGGGGCTTCAGCCGCTCGGACGTGACCTACGACGTGGTGCACGTGTGGAAGGGCAGCTTCTTTCGCCTCGAAGATCACCTCGACCGCTTCCAGGCTTCCTGCGCCGCGCTGCGCCTCGATCCGGGACTTTCGCGCGCCGCGCTGCGCGAGGCGTTGATCCACGTCGTGCGCCTGAGCGGGCTGCGTGATGCCTACGTCGACATGGTCTGCACCCGGGGCCATCCTGCGCCCGGTTCGCGCGATCCCCGCACCTGCCGCAACCGCCTCATCCTCTACGCGGTGCCCTTCATCTGGGTCCTCTCCCCCGAGGTCCAGGAGCGCGGCGCCCGTCTCATCATCTCCGACGTGCCGAGGATCTCTCCCCACTCCGTCGATCCGACGGTCAAGAACTTCCACTGGGGAGACCTGACGAGAGGGCTGTTCCAGGCGGTGGAGCAGGGCGCCGATACCGCGGTGCTGGTGGACCCCGAGGGATACGTTTCCGAGGGCCCCGGCTTCAACGTCTTCTGCGTGCGCGCAGGAAGTGTCGTCTCTCCCGGCGGCACGGTGCTGGAAGGCATCACGCGGCGCTCCGTGCGCGAGCTCTGCGACGAGCTCGCCGTCCCCTTCGCGCTCGGCCGCGTCACCCCCGACGAGCTGCGCGAGGCGGACGAGGTGTTTCTCTCCAGCACCGCGGGCGGCATCATGCCGATCGTGCGGGTCGACGACCGGGTCGTGGGCAAGGGCCGGCCCGGCCCCCTCTCCGAGCGGCTGAAGAGCTTCTACTGGCGCAAGCACGAGGAAGGCTGGCACGCCACTCCGGTCGACTACGACGCGTTCTGAGGGGCAAGCCCGCACTTCAGACCGAGTTCCTGTTGCGAACATCGACCGCAAAACGGTGAACGGGCGCACTCCCTCGAGCCACTTCGACATAGTCACCACATCGTCACTCCCGGTCACCACATCGTCATTCCCGCGGAAGCGGGAATCCATGCCGCTACCACCTGTTTCGCTACGCAGTCCCTGCTTCGCTTGCCGGCCGGGCGAGGCGGCGGCCTCGGGTCGGCTCGCCGGGAACATCGAGCGTCTCCAGCAGGCCCGCGAGGAGGCGCGCTCTCGGGACCAGTGACGAGTACAGGACGTGCTCGTCGTGGGTGTGGGCTCCGTCGCCGCAGGGACCGAGGCCGTCGAGGGTCGCTATTCCCAGGGCGCCGGTGAAGTTGCCGTCGCTGCCGCCGCCGAAGCTGCCGTGGCCGGGGCTGAAGCCTATCTCCTTCGCGATCGCTTCGGCCCGGGCGTAGAGGTCCATCACGCCGGAGTGGGGCGCGAAGATCGGCCGAAGGGGGCCGGCTTCGACGGCCACGCGGCAGTCCGGGTTCACGGGCTCGAGCGCCCGCATCGCGGCGCCGATCCTCTCGATGTCCTCGGGGGTGGGCAGCACCGCCAGCACCTCGGCCTCGCACCGGATCGGCACGACGTTGACGAAGGTCCCGCCGTGGACGATGCCGACGCTCAGGGTCACCCCCGCCTCCCGGTCGCTCATGCCCTCGATGGCGAGGATCTGTTCGGCTATCTCCCGGATGGCGCTCCGGCCCCGGCTGAGCGTCGAGCCGGCATGGGAGGGGCGGCCCCGGACCTTCACCCGGAATCGCGCAATGGCATGACGCCCCGTGACCAGCTTGCCCTCCTTGGCGGGCTCCGGCACCAGGACGTAGTGGTTGCGCTTCGCCTCCGCTTCGATGCGGCCCCGGGTGGTGGGGCTCCCGACCTCTTCGTTCGGGACGAACATCAAGGTCACCGGCAGTTTCGGCGTGCTTCCTGCGCGCAACAACTGCTTCAGCGCGTAGCAGGCGGAGTACATCCCGCCCTTCATGTCGTAGATCCCGGGGCCATAGACCCGGTCGCCCTCCCGCCGGAAGGGCAGCTCGCGCGTGAGTGTCCCGACCGCGTGCACGGTGTCGAGGTGGCCGAGCACCAGGATCCCCGGACCCTCCGATTCTCCGGGAACGCGTGCGGTGAGGAGGTCCGCGTAGCCCTCGCCGCCCGGCTCGCGCTCGATCACGGCGCCGAGGGAGCGCATTTCCCGTTCCGCGAGATCCATGACGCGGTTGACTCCCTCGGGGAAATCGGTGGGACTCTCGACGAAGACCCAGGTCCGGATCCCCTCCAGGATCTCGCCGGCGTCGTATTCGGGCCGGTTGGGTCGCAAGCCGCTCATGGATAGGACGCCAGCACTTCGAGGAAGCGCTCCCAGAAAGGCTCGGGGTCCACGGTGACCGCGACTTCGGCGTTCGGGCGCCCGAGCGGGTCGCGTTGCCGGGCGAAGCCGGCGGACTCCGTCGCGAGATGGCGAAAGTCGCACACCGTCATTCCGCGGGTGTGCCCGCCCGAGAGCTCGATGTCGACCTGCATGGGCTCGAAGCGCAGCACCCGCGGGTCGTCGAGGGCCGAGACCGCGAGTGGATCGTGCATGGAGGCCCCCGGCAACCCGTAGCGCCGCCGCAGTTGCTCGCTGAAGAAGTCGAGCAGATCCGCGGCCGCGAGCGCGGTGCGGGTGCCGAGCGCGCGGACGCGACGCCGGTGCGTAGGTCTGGCGGGGACCTGCCGAGTGACGTTCAGGCCCACCATCCGGAGGGGGACGGCGCTCCGGAACACGAGGTCGGCGGCCTCCGGGTCCGCCCAGATATTGAACTCGGCCACCGCGCTCGCGTTGCCCGCTCCGGTCGATCCTCCCATCAGGCTGATGCCCGCGATGCGCGACGCAAGCTTCCCGCCCCCGGCCTCGAGCGCGGCGGCGACGTTGGTGAGCGGGCCGGTCGCGACGAGGTGCAGCCCCTCCACCTCGGCCGCGGTGCGGGCGATGAGCTCGAGCGCGGTCTCGGCGACCGGTCGCAGGGAGGGCAGCGGCAGATCGGGACCGTCCATCCCGGTGATGCCGTGCACCCCCGGGGCGTGGGAGATCCGCCGCTTCCGCGGCCGCTCCGCCCCGGCCGCGACCGGGATGTGGGTGAGGTCCGCGAGCTCGAGGACCTTGCAGGTGTTGATGGTGGTGTTCTCGAGCGTCGCGTTGCCGTGCACCGTGGTCACCCCCCGCAGATCGAGGGTCCTCGCCGCGAGCAGAATCGCCATCGCGTCGTCGTGGCCGGTATCGCAGTCGAGGATCGCGGGAATGGACATGCGGCGGCTCGACTTCAGCGGCCCGACGGCGGGAGCGAGTGTAGTGCCCTCTCCGTGCCTGTCTCGCCTTCGGCGTCCGGGCAAAGCCGTTCCTGAATCGCGAGCGCTGCCGCTGGTGTTCGCACAGAAGGCAGATGCGGGGATTCTCCCGCATCAGCAGACCCGTTCACGGCGATCCCCCACCACCGGTCGCGGGACCACCTCACTCTATACTCCCAGCCAGGTGGCGGTCACGTCGGGGCTCGCTTCGAGCGCGGCGGGGCTGCCTTCCCACCGTATGCGGCCCTTGCCGAGCACGTAGACCCGCTCCGAGAGCCCGACCGCGAAAGGGTAGTTCTGCTCGACCAGGAGCATCGTCAGTCCCGCGGCCTTCAGGGAGTGAACGATGCGGGCGATGCGCTCGACGACTACCGGCGCGAGCCCCTCGGTCGGCTCGTCGAGGACGAGGAGGCGCGGCGCCTGGGTGAGCGCCCGTGCGATCGCGAGCATCTGCTGCTCGCCTCCGCTCAGCTCGTTGCCGCGGTGGCGGCGGCGCTCCGCGAGGACGGGGAACTGTTCGTAGATCGCTGCGCGCGAGCCGGGACCCTGCGCCCCGCCCCGGCGGGGACACAGGGTGAGGTGCTCTTCCACCGTGAGGGAGGCGAAGATGCCACGGTCCTCGGGCACGTAGGCGATGCCCCGGCGCGCAATCCGGTGGGGAGGGAGGTGGTGGATCGCCTCGTCGTCGAAGCGGACGCTGCCCCGCGCGGGCGCCACGATGCCCATGATCGCCTTCAGTGTGGTGGACTTGCCCGCGCCGTTGCGGCCGAGCAGGGCGACCACGCTCGCGCGCTCCACCGCGAGCGAGAGGCCCTGCAGGACGTGGCTGCGCCCGTAACAGGCGTCGAGTGCTTCGACCTCGAGCAGCGGGCCGCCCGCCATCAGTGCGCCGCACCCAGGTAGCGCCGGCGCACCTCGTCGGAGCCCCGCACCTCGTCCGGCGTGCCCTCGAGGAGCACCCGCCCGTAGTCGAGCACGGTGATGCGCTCGGCGAGGCCGAAGATCACGTCCATGTCGTGCTCGATGATCAGCAGCGTCAGGGACGCGGGCAGGGAAGAGAGCAGCCCGATGATGCCGGAGGTCTCCTCCGGGCTCATGCCCGCGGTCGGTTCGTCGAGGAGCAGCAGCACCGGCTCCTGCACCAGCGCGAGGCCGATCTCGAGCTGGCGCTGGGTGCCGTAGGCGAGGGTGGAGACCCGCTGGCCGAGGTGGTCGGCGAGCCCCAGGCTTTCGGCGCTCGCCTCCGCCTCCTCGCGCAGGCCGGCGAAAGTGCCGGCGCGGCGCCAGAACACGTGGCCGATGCCGCGCTTGATGGCGCAGGCGAGCGCCAGGTTCTCGCGCACCGTCAGGCGCTCGAAGAGGTTGTTGCGCTGAAAGCTCCGCGCGAGCCCCGCGCGGGCCCGGGCGTCGGGCGGCGCTCCGCGCAGGTCCCGGCCGCAGAGGTGCACCTCGCCCGCGTCGGCCTCGACCTCGCCGGTGAAGAGGTCGAAGAGGGTGGTCTTGCCGGCGCCGTTCGGACCGATGAGTCCGTGCCGCCGGCCCGCGGGCAGGCTGAGCGAGACGTCGTCGGTGACCCGCAGCGACCCGAAAGACTTGCGCAGCCCTTGCGCCCGGAAGACCGCCTCCGTCACCGCCCACCGCCTCCCCGACCCCGCCACGCCGTTCCCGCCCGTTCCACGACCCGGGCGAGGCGCCCGTACAGCCCGTCCCGCGCGAGCAGCACCACCGCGATGAAGAAGATCCCCATGACGAGCTGCCAGTGGGTGGCGATGTCGTCCGGCAGATGGAGGCCGCGCCAGAAGGAGCCGTCGCTCAGGTGATCGCGCAGCATGACGAACACCGCGGCCCCGCCCGCGGCCCCGACCAGGCTGCCGCTGCCGCCGAGGATGACGATGATCAGGGCTTCGCCGGAGAGGGTCCAGAAGGCGAGGTCGGGCGATACGAATCCGGTGTGCTGCGCCATCAGGGCGCCGGCGAGCCCTGCGGTCGCGCCCGCCACGCCGAAGGCGGCGAGCTTGTAGCGGCGCACCGGGCAGCCGAGCGAGGCGAGGCGGCTCTCGTTCTGGTGGATGGCAGTGAGCATCATCCCGAAGGGCGAGCGCACGAGCAGCAGCAGGGCGAGATAGACCGCCCCCGCGACCGCCACCAGGAGCGCCGAGAACACCGCGGGATCGCCGGCTTCCAGCCCGATGGAAGAGAGATCGAAGCGCGGGGTCCCCGCCATCCCGTTGTCCCCGCCGAAGGCTCGGGCCTTGAAGAAGTAAGCGTAGAACATCTGCCCGATCGCGAGCGTGATCATGATGAAGAAGACGCCGCCCAGGCGCACCGCGAAGAGGCCGACGCCGAGTGCGCAGGCGCCCGCGGCCGCCACCGAGAACGCGAGCGCGGCCAGGGGCGGCCAGCCCCAGAACACGGTGGCGCCGGCGGTCGCGTAGGCGCCGAGCGCCAGGAAGCCCGCGTGGCCGAGGGATACCATGCCGGCTACCCCCACCAGGAGGTCGAGGCTCATCGCAAAGATGGCGAGGATCGCGATCTCCGCGAGCAGCTCCTTGCCGAAGTATCCCGATCCGAGCCACGCCGCGACCGCGGTCGCCGCGAGGAGGCCCGCCATGGGGAGCTGGAGCGGGTCGCGCTCGCGCATCAGTGCCCGCTGCGCACCGGGACGAGCCCCGCCGGCTTGACGAGCAGGATCAGCGCCATCAGGGCGTAGATGGTGACCCGCGCGAGCTCCGGCGCGAGCACCTGCCCGTAGGTGTCGGCGATGCCGATGACGAGGGAGCCGAGCCCCGCCCCCTTGAGGCTGCCGGGCCCCCCCAGCACCACCACGATGAGGGCGAGGATGAGCACCGACAGGTCCATCCCGGGAAAGATGGAGAAGACCGGGGCCGCGACCACGCCGGCGAGCCCCGCGAGCCCGCAGCCCAGGCAGAACACGAGGAAGAAGACCAGGCCGATGTCGATGCCGAGCGCGGCCACCATGCTGCGGTTGTCCACCCCCGCGCGCACGATGGCGCCGAGGCGGGTGCGCTCGAGCCCCAGGTGGAGCAGGAGGAAGACCACCACCCCGAGCGCGATGATGAAGAGGCGGTAGGTCGGGTACACCTGCCCGAGGACGCGGCTGCTGCCGGCGAGCAGGGGCGGCACGTCGATGGTGTGCGGGAGCGGTCCCCACACGATGACCACCGACTCGAGGCCGACGAAGATGAGCCCGAAGGTCACCAGCACCTGCTTCATCGGGTCGGCCCGTTGCATGTGGCGCAGGAGGACGAGGTAGAGGAGCCCCCCGAGCAGGGCGACGCCGAGCGGGGCGAGGAGCAGGGCGAGCCAGAAGGAATCGAAAGCGCCCGCCGCACTCAGTGCGAAGTAGGCGCCGAGCATGAACAGGGTGCCGTGGGCGAGGTTGATGAAGTTCATCAGCCCGAACACGACCGAGAGCCCGATCGACAGCAGGAAGAGCAGGGCGGAGAGCTGCAGCCCGTTCAGGGTCTGCACGATCAGGAACTCGGGATCGAGCAGCACGGCGGCGCCGAATTCTCGAGGCTCAGTCGGGTCCGGTGCGCTGAGAAGGGGGTCCGGCCTCGGCTCCGGGCGTCACGCTCAGCTCAACGTCCGGCATTCCCATGGGACGTTCTGCTGCAAGAGGGGCCGCCCCCGGGGCGGGGACGAAACCACGGGAGCCCTTCCGCGCCCTCGAGCACTTTCGGGGCCGCCCCCGGGGCGGGGACGAAACTGCCCCACTATGGATCATTGGAACTCCGCTCAGGGGGCCGCCCCCGGGGCGGGGACGAAACCTCGGCAATGGATTCCCGCTTCCGCGGGAATGACGAGGGAGAACCGGCAGCCCGGCGCTCATCGTCATTCCCGCCCACCGCTCATCGCCGGCCCCCGGGCTCGGGGAGCACCCCGCGGACTCGGGGAGCACCCCGCGTGGTCTCGGGGACGAAACCTCGACGATGGATTCCCGCCCCCGACCGGGGTCGGGGACGAGCTTGCGCGGGAGTGACGGGCAACGCCCCGTCGCGCGTGTCGGGGCGCATCGAGGCGCATCATGCGTATAGCCGCCCCCGACCGGGGTCGGGGACAGGCTTGCGCGGGAATAACGGGAAAGCGCGGGAATGACGATGAACGGTGCAGCGCCGGTTGTCCGTCATTTCCGCAGTTCATCGGGGACCGGTCATCCCGCTTTACAACCTCGGGCCGC
>CAYFYD010000043.1:0-15024 GCA_964347195.1 uncultured Ectothiorhodospiraceae bacterium | reverse complement strand
GCGCGAAATCATCCAGAATGCGCGCCTCAATGAGTCGTATGGTGAATAATCCAGGCTCATCGCGGCGCGCGCGGTCGCCCTGATGCACGAGGCGGGAGTCCCGCGCGACGCATTGCAGATGCTGCCGGGCGGGGGCGCCACGGTGGGCGCGGCGCTCGCCTCCGACCCGCGCATCGCCGGGGTGTGCTTCACCGGCTCCACCGCGACCGCGCGGAGCATCGACCGCGCGATGGCCCGGCACCTCGCGCCCGACGCCCCCCTCATCGCGGAGACCGGCGGGTTGAACGCGATGATCGTCGACTCCACCGCGCTGCCCGAACAGGCGGTGCGCGACATCGTCACCTCCGCCTTTCAGAGCGCCGGGCAGCGCTGCTCGGCCCTGCGCATGCTCTACGTCCAGCGTGAGGTCGAGGAGCGCCTCCTCGAGATGCTGTGCGGCGCGATCGACGAGCTTCGCATCGGTGACCCTTCCGACCTCGCCACCGACATCGGCCCGGTCATCGACGAGGCGGCGCGATCGCGCATCGAAGCACACTGCGCACGGGCGAAGCGGGAGGGGCGCTTGCTCGAGCGGCTCGCCGCCCCCCGGGGGGGCACCTTCGTGGCGCCGGCGCTGCTGCGGGTCGCAGGCATCGAGGCCCTCGAGGAGGAAGTCTTCGGGCCGGTGCTGCACGTCGCGACCTTCCCGGCCGAGGACATCGACCGTGTCGTCGATTCCGTCAACGCGACCGGGTACGGACTCACGTTCGGCCTGCACACCCGCATCGACGACCGGGTGCAGCAGGTCGTCGATCGCGTGCGGGCCGGCAACGTCTACGTGAACCGCAACCAGATCGGCGCGGTGGTGGGCTCGCAGCCCTTCGGCGGCGAAGGCGCGAGCGGAACCGGACCGAAGGCGGGCGGCCCCCACTACCTGCGGCGCCTCCTCTCCGGCGGCAGGCCGGCCGGGGGCCTGCCCTCGGGTGCAGTGGTGGAGGGGGCGCGTCTCGGCGCCGCCGTCGCTGCCGCCGCGCGCGGGTTCGCGGCCCGGGCGCCGCGGCGTGGCCGCGACGGGGGACGGACCGGCCGCGCCCCTTTCGCGCCGCGGGACCTCCCCGGTCCGACGGGGGAGTCGAACCGGCTCTCCTTCGCCCCGCGCGGGGTGGTGCTCTGTCTCGGTCCCGGCGTGGAGACCGCGAGAGCGCAGCTCGCGCAGGCCCGGGACGCGGGAAACGCCGCAGTCGTGGTCGCGGACGGCGCGGTCGCGGCGCTCGCATCGCAGTTCCCCGATCCGGCGGTGGTGATCCTGGACGGGCGGGTCGCGCCGGAGACGCTCGCCACCCTCGACGCTGTCGCCGCGGTCGCCTGCGGGGCGGAGCGCGAGACGCTCGCGGCAGTGCGCGCGGCGCTTGCCCGGCGCCCGGGGCCCATCGTGCCCTTGATCACGGAGCCGGCCGCCCCCGAGCGCTACGTGCTCGAACGCCACGTGTGCGTGGACACCACCGCGGCCGGCGGCAACGCCTCCCTCCTCGCGCAGGCGGAGGGCTGAGCACATGGACTCCCGCCTGCGCGGGAATGGCGATACTCGAGTCGGGGGCTATTCCCTGCCACTTCTGCGAAGCCTGTCCCCGTCATTCCCGCGCAAGCGGGAATCCATCCGGTTGCCGCCGCCGCGCGGCCCCCGCCTCCGGTCGGCCCGCCCCCCGGGCCGGGAGCCACCCCGCTCGCGCTCGTCCTCACCGGCAGCGGCCGCCACACATCGAGCTCCGATTCGTGCCGAATCCGGATCGACGGATCACCATATCGCCAGTATGGTTTTCCATATGAAGACCACCCTCAACATTGACGACACGGTGATGCAACGGCTGCGGGAAGCAGCGGCGCGTCGTGGCACCACGATGTCCGCCCTGGTGGAGGCAGGACTCAGGCGTGTGCTCGCCGAGCCGGCGCTGTCCGGCGACCATCCGATCCTGTCGCCGCTGCCTTCCTGGAACGGGGGCAAGGAACTGATCGACATCTCCAACCGCGAGGCACTCCATCGGGCGATGGAAGAGGAGTGAGGTGCTGGTGTTCGACACCAATGTCCTGGTGTACGCCGCCAACGAGGACTCCGAGCTTCATCTGCCGTGCCGCCGGCGGCTCGAAGCGGCGCGCCAGGATCCCTTGCCGGCACTTCTTACCTGGAGCATCTGTTACGAGTTTCTGAGAGTGAGCACCCACCGGCGCGCGTTTCAGTCGCCATGGCGACCGCGGGAGGCTTGGCGCCTGGTTTCCGAGCTGCTGGCTTCACCGGGCTTCGATCTTCTGGTGGCGACGGAGCGTCATGCAGCAGTCCTCGCCCAGACCTTGTCCGAGTTGCCCGGCCTCCACGGCAACCTGATGCACGATCTGCACACGGCGGTGCTGATGCGCGAGCATGGCGTGCGCCGGAACTGCACCCGCGACACCGATTTCCACCGCTTTCCATTCATCACTGTTGACAACCCGCTACGCTAGCGGACTCCCGCGCACTTCTCGATGCCGCATCGTGCGTCGCCCCGAACATCCCGCTCACCGAGGCCGAGCACGTGTTGCGCGGCATGGGCCTCGATGGTCTCGACAAGAACGAGAGCACGCTGGCCGAGCTCGAGAAGAAAGGAATGCGCCCGCCCGACCCGCCCCGAGGCGCATCCGTGCTCGGTTGGCGCACATGGATTCCCGCTCATCAAGGGAATGACGGAAGCAGGTACCGTTCGTCAACAGAGCTTGAAGGCGAAGTCGTGCTCGTATCGCCCGGGCTTCGTTCCGGGCCGGAACACGTTCGTCTGGCGATTCCTGATCTCGGTGGTGGTACCCGCGTGCATTGCGCGGACCCCGAAGCCCGAGAGACCGACTTCGAGTGAGTCTGAGAGACCCGCGAGCAGACCCTCCTTGCCGAGCTTGGCGCCTCCGATCCGGACGACGATCACCGCACCTTCCCGGAGCAGCTCCGCACAACCCGCCCAGGCTTCCGAAAGGAAGCGCCAATACTTCTCGAGGTTAGTGTAGCGATCATCACCGGCCGTCCTCGCAGTGGGCCGTTCCGGACCTCCCAGGAACCACAATCTGAGCCACTGATCTTCGGCATAGTGGGTCGTATCAAGATAGGGGGGAGACGTGACCATGAGGGACACGGATCCACGCAGGCTCGGGAAGCTCCTGGCTGCGTGCCGCGCATCACGACACCTGACGGTACCCCGCAATCTCGCCCGAACGCCACCGAGTCGGTACCGGGCAAGGCGCCGCAGTACCGTGAACACGTCCCTCTCAGGCGCCGTGTAACCCTTCACTGCCCACCAGCGTACCGAGTAGTCCGGTTTGGTGCTGATCGTTCTCGGCATCCGGTTGCTGAGGCAGTTCTGCGACTTGTGGGACTCGCCGTGCAGACAGCCGAGCGCCACGGCCATAATGAAGCGATCGACACACGAACGTTTCCAGTTCAGATGCTCACGCAAGAACAGCAACTGCTGCAGCGTATGCGGATGAAAGCAAGCAGCAAAGAAAGCACCGGAGGGGACGGCAATGGGGTGTGCGGCACGGTGCAGGTCCTCCAGGATGCACAGTCTCCGGTTCACGAAGGCCAACGTTGGGGCGTGCGCCTTGGCACCAGAGACGCATGCTGCGACCGGGTTGATGTCCACGCCCGCGGCATGGCGTCCGTTCAGCAAGCTTTCGAACACCGTCGTACCTCGGCCACTGAAAGGGTCGAAGACCATGTCCCCGCGCTTCGTGTAAGCGTAGATCTGTTTTGCAACGAAACCTTCCGGGAACATGGCGAAATACGGGCATATGGAATGCAGCGGGTGTCTCATGCCGACTCCACCAATCCGGGGATGCCGAGCGCAGCGTCCACCCATGCCTGAACTTCATGGAACCGGTCGCAACTGTCCACAGAGGACAGTCGGTCATCATGCGCGCGTAAACAAGTGTCAGCGAAGTACGCTATGCGGAAACGGTCGAAAACAATACCGTATCTCCGTTCATCGAACAGGAATCTGTTCGCCAACACGTTGTTGAACGGCTCATCCGGACCGTTCGACAGATCCCCGTGCAGCGCGAAAGGAATGAACATTGAAGGCAGGTAGTGCATCGCGGGCTGTACACTGAACCAGCCGTGGAACTGCGCAATGCGATCGACGACCGATTTCTCTCTCCATCTCGCTCCAGACGCGCACTGACCAAGGAGATAGAGTTTTCCCGGCATCCGATCGGGGTGGTCCCGCCATGCGATGACGTCGATTCCGCTGTCCTTCGTCGAACTCGGAAAGCCGGCCGACACCTTCTGCCTGACTGTGCCTGCCCCGAATCTCTCGTATGCCGCCCGCAGGGCGGGCAGGAAGCCGGAACCCGCCACGCGCGGAAAACCGAAGGATACGACCTCACCGGCGATGTAGCCGCCGGCCGCCAGGCAGGCGCAAACCTGGAACGCTTCGGCGATTCCGGACTGAGCAGTGCTCGTCAACTCGATCGGTTGGACTTTGTGCTCACGAATGGCAGAAACGAGAAGACAGAACAGGTAGACGGTCCTTCCGGGAATCGAAAGATCATCGGTCGTGCGCTCGAGACCGGGAGGGTGGGCCTTGACGGAGAAGGGATATGTGTCACCGAGAACCCGTTCCCGACGCTCCAACTCGTCGAACACTGTATCGAGAATTGATTCGTCTCGTCGCTCGTCTGTTTGGTAAGCGCTGATCGAATCAACCGCAGCACTGTCCTCGACGATGTCCAGCACAGCGAAGAGGTCATGGATCGCCGAGCGTCCGGTACTCGAGCGCAGAGCCTGCAGCTCCATCCAATCGGCATTGGCGCTGCGAGTATCGTTCGGTCCCGGCGGCGCTATGGACGCGGCCACCGTCATTCGTCTTTCTCAGCGGCCTTCTCGCGCATGACGACGACGAGTCCCCGGGTCGTGTCTCTCATGCCCTTGGCTACCCATAGCAGCGTTACATCGCCGTCGTAAGCTCCGCTCAACCCCATAGCGTCCTCACACTGCTTCGCCGCCTGCATCAGCGCGTCTTCGAACCTCGAACACGGGGGCTCGACACGCTCGAAAGCATCCTGCAGATTCCGCTTGGCGAGCAACATCCGCCGTGCTTCGGGATGACCGAGCACTTCGCTGAGCTGATTCAGGTTGGGATTCTGGCTCTGAACCAGCACCGGCTCGTCGCGCTGCTCCTGGCCGTAGAGCCAGGACATCAGCATCTGGAGTCTGTCCCGGCTCTCCGGGGGAATGAGATCGGGTCGGGGTGGCGCGGAGAGATCTTCTGCGGTCAAGCCCAGGAACTCTCGCACCGACGCACGGGTCAGCGCCGTGTACAAGTGTGAGAAGGCGAAGCGGCGCTTGGAGCGGTGGTCCTGCTCAAAGCCATCCTCGGTGGCTTGCTTCAAGGCGTACCAGCCGTTGACGATCCGTCTCACGGTGTTGTGGTTGTCTCCAAGCGTACGGCTGATCGAGTCAATGTCACCGCCTTCCTCGAACCACTCCGCCGCAAACTTTGCCTTTGCGAGTGCGTCCCACTTGAATGGCCCGTTGATGTGCTTGAAGCCGATGTAGGCTCGAGCATCCCTTCTGTCGTTGACCCACTTCACGCGAATCATCTCGGGAAGCGGTTGCGGGTCGGATACCTCGGAGAGGGAGACCTTCAACTTCCTCCTGAGCTGCTCATCGTTCAGTAAACGCAGCGCCGCGAGCCGCCGATTCCCTTCGAGGACGACATTCCCTTCGCGCAGCACGATCAGCGGCTCGAAGTCGACGTATCCCGCGGACCGAATCGACTGGATCAGCTCATCGACGTCCACTGCACTCACAAGGTATTCCAGGACTTCGTCCTCCGTGTCGAATCCTGCATTGATGAAGCGTGGATTCGACAGGTCGAAGTGGAGCTCCGACGGTGCGACGAAGCGACCGTCGTCCTCTCCCGCCGCGCGATGTACCCCTTTCGGTGCGGTCTCGTTCCTGGCCATGGTGATTCAACGTCATCCTTCGAGCGGGCGGAACAGCGCCGTCCCAGGTTGCCCTGCGACGGCGGGGATTCGCTTTCTCGCAACGGGAAGCTTCCTGGCGTCGGCCTGCCGCCGCGCGTCCGGGCCGTCGCGCCGGCGGCCATCCGCCTCACCCCTCCGGGTCCGCGTAGGTCATGATCCCGATGACGCCGCCGGTGGGGTCCTGGATGATCGCCAAGCGCCCGACCGTCGGGATGTCCACGGGGCCGTTGAGCACGGTGCCGCCCGCACCCGCGACCCGGGCGGCGCAGGCATCGACGTCATCCACCGTCACGTAGGAGGTCCACGCGTTCGGCGCACAGGCCGCCTGCGGTGGCTTGGCCATCATGCCGGCCGCGGGGCCCCCGCCGGCCTTGAGCACCGTGTACGGTCCCATCCCGATATCCATGACCTCGGTGTCCCATCCGATCACGGCGCTGTAGAAGTCGCGCGCCTTGTCGACGTCGTCGGTCATCAGATCGCACCACCCGACGGCCCCGTGGGTCTTCATGCGCTCGTCCATCGTCGCTCTCCGATTGCGCACCACTGCCGGTGCGGCGGGAGACTGTATCGCAACCCGCCGGTGCCATCCACGCGATCCGCCGGCCGGGGACGCGCGCGGTGCCCGGCCGTCGGCTCGGCGATGCGCAGTTCGCGTTTCCCGCCCGTCCCGCTCCGGCTCGAGGGGAGTGGCGGAATCGCGGTGCGGGAGACCGGCCGGCCCCGGTGGGTGGGGACTGCGGGCTCGCCGCCGGGGTGGCGACGCTTGCGCTCGTGGCCGTACTCCCGGCCCGTGGGGACAGCGGCTCCGGGGCCGGCGCTCCGTGCCCGCCGCGGGACGCACTGGTAGAGTGGCTCCTGCTCCACCGGTGGTGCCCCGCCTCGGGCCTTCGGGCGCAAGACCGATTCGTTCATTCACAGACGGCCGGCGAACTCCAGGAGTGGCGTCCACTGACGAGCTGGCTGGTGACCCGAAGGCGGCGACGACCGAAGGATGAGGCAGGCTGCCGGCTGTGGGACACCACCGGGCGCGAGTGCCTCGATGGGTTGCTCTATACATTCCAGTCGCCCGCGACGTTCATTGGTAGGCTCCCCCGCGCGGGGTTTCGACCAACCTGCTTCCCAGCGTAAACAAGGTTTGGCTCGAGACTTTTGTTTCAAGTTGTTGAACAATCTGTTCAAGCTCAACGTTCGCATCCGCTTGGAGTCCCAAGCAGGCTGCAATGCCTTTCGAATCCGTGCTGAGACGAGAGCAAAGCTGCAATGAATACAGACCGTTCGTCTTCTGACTCATATGATACGCATGAATTTGCATGGGGTCGCCGCACCGATAACCTCCCACTCCCGACCTTTTGCGTCAAGAGTAATTTCACCAAAAAGTTCGAGCACATTGCTCATAAGAGCATGGCGCTCCTTTCCTCTGCAATCGCCAGATATTCGTCCGACAGATCTATGCCTACAGACTTCCGGCCAAAGATGCTGGCAACAGACATGGTAGTACCCGTTCCACAGAAGGGATCGAGAACCAGACCGCCCATGGGGGAAGTGGCCAATATCGGAATCTTGCAAAGATCCTCGGGATAGGGGGCAAAGTGAGATCTTCGCTTCTGGGTGTCCTCGGGGAGTATGTCCCACACGTCGGAAGGTTTGCTTCCGTTCGGGTGGTACTTCAGGAAGTAAAATCCCTTGTCTCGAAGCTCCCTGGCTCGACCGGAAACTCTTTCCGAGTCGGAATGAGTCGTCCTCTGCCGACCCCTGATAATCATGCGGAAGTCGGCAGTATCGCCAGCCGCAACATGGTCGAGCATCTTGTCCAGGGCACTGAAGGCGTTCTCCTTCTCCGTGTCAGTGAGCTCCGTGGACAACTCGATCTGTCTCCTGTATCGAACCCCACGCACCCCCGTTGCTGAAACCACCGAACCGTTGATTACTTTCGCCCGCTTTGGTGTACTGCGGATGGAATCGGTGTCATAGTAGTAACCTCGTGGCGATTTGACGAAATGGAAAACGTCTTCATGGACGTTTTTCAAACGATCCTTTGTATTGTCGGGTCCTCCCTTGATCTTGTTCCACACCACGCTGTTCCTCAGCGTCCAGCCCTGCCCATCCATCAACTCTATGGCCACGCGCCAGGGAATACCGATGAGATTCTTGCCGGCGTAGGAATCCCCGATGTTCAACCAGAAAGAGCCTGCCGGTTTGAGCACCCGTTTGACTTCGGCGCACACTGCGCTCAAGTTGCGAATCAAGTCCCTGTAGTCTCTCTCCAGTCCAATGCCGCTGTTTGCGTACTCCCGTTTGCCCCAGTACGGAGGACTGGTCATGCAACAATCGAAAACTTCGGAAGGAAACGCACTGAGAACGTCCAGTGCGTCGCCCAGAACGAAGAGCGGCGACACCCGCCGGGTGCTCAAGTAATTGTCCAGACATGCTCTCGCGCCGGGCGTGGTCGTAATCACAGTTCGGTTGTCCGTGTCATTGTACTGAAGGGGGTCGATCCATGTCCTGAAATGTCTGGTGTCCGGAGAAGCTGTAGCGTGGTGTACTCCCTCCCCACAACGCACCTTGGGTCGGAGTCGCTCCGGTCGCAGAGCGGACCTGGAGCCCCACGGACCTCGTCCCCGAGGCCACGGTGCACAGTGTACAGCGCACGGGCCATGGAGTGGTTGTCAGGCACATCGGCAGTCGCCCCGGCTCGCGCATCCGTGATCGGTTAACGAGTCCATGCCACGCACGGGTGCAGAAGTTCATGGATTCCCGCTTCCGCGGGAATGACGTCACTAGAGGCAAGAACAGTTGTTACTGACGCAAGAGTCGTCATTCCCGCGGAAGCGGGAATCCATGAGTGTAAACCGCACACGGATGCCGGCTCGTGTAGGCGTCGGGAGCATGATGCCCTCCTCTCGTAGCGTATCCTGTGCCGCGAGCGCTGCATCCGTGGCTCCGGGGCACCGAACGGCAGACGGCTCATCAGGGCAATGAGTTCAACGGGATCGTCCGGCTGCTCGTGGGGTCAGGGCCCGGGTGGAGAGCTCGGATCATGGTCTTGATGGCCGCGGACCGTGGCCTGCCCACGGCTCCCGCAGATCCGGTGGCGTCCGATTGTCGGGCACGTCCGGGATGCACCGGAGTCGGCCGCGTCGTGCGTCACGTCGATTGTGCGATGATCCCGTGCTCCCGACATTGGAGCATCCGGCGATGAACGACACGAAGCGGAAGGCACGGGCGGTCGGCATCAACCATCTGGCGCTCGAGGTGGGGGACATCGACGAGGCGCTCGACTTCTACGGGGGCTTCGTCGAGTTCGAGCTGGTGAGCCGCAGCGAGAACGCCGCCTTCATCTACTTCGGCGACCAGTTCATCAACTTCTCGAAGGGGCGGCGGCAGGCCCCCGACGACGAACGCCACTTCGGCCTCGTGGTCGACGACAAGGCGGCCGCGCGCGCCGCGCTCGAGGAGATGGGCGTGGAGATCCTGCCGGGGCGATTCCTCGATTTCCTCGACCCCTGGGGCAACCGGGTCGAGATCGTGAGCTACCCGAACATCCAGTTCACCAAGGCCGAGCACGTGCTGCGCGGCATGGGCCTCGATGGTCTCGGCAAGAACGAGGGCGCGCTGACCGAGCTCGAGAAGAAAGGAATGCGCCCGCCCGACCCGCCCTGATGCGCGGGTCTGGAGCTCCCGATGCACGACACTTGCGACGAACGCGAACGGGCCCTCTCGGTGTTCCCGAGCGGGATCTCGAACGGAGAGTTCGGGCTGCCCCCCGATCGCCTGGTGGTGATGGAGCGGGGAGAGGGTTGCCGCCTGTGGGACACCACCGGGCGCGAGTGGCTCGATTTCTCGCTCGGCTGGGGCTCGGTGCTGGTCGGGCACGCGCGCCCGGAGATCGTGGCCGCGGTCGCCGCCCAGGCCCCCCTGGGCTCCAACTTCGCCTACCTCAATCCGCGCGCGCTCGCCGTCGCCGAGGAGATCCGGCGCGCCTGCCCGGCGACGGAACGCCTGCGCTTCTGCGCCTCGGGCACCGAGGCGACGATGTACTGCGAGCGCCTGGCGCGCGCCTGGACCGGACGCGAGCGCATCGTCAAGTTCGAGGGCGCCTACCACGGGGCGAGCGAGACCGGCGTCACGAGCCTCTTTCCCCGGAACCACCGGCCCTTTCCTTTCCCGGAGGCGACGAGCGCGGGCACCCCGGCGGCGGAGCGACAGGTGCTGGTCGCACCCTTCAACGACGCCGATGCGCTTCGCCATCTGATCACCCGGCACGCGGGCGAGGTCGCCGCGGTCATCGTGGAGCCGTTGCAGCGCTGCACTCCGCCCCGGCCCGGCTTCCTCGAAGCGGTGCGGGCGGCGTGCACCGCGCATGGCGTGCTGCTCATCTTCGACGAAGTGGTCACGGGGTTCCGGCTCGCCTACGGCGGCGCCCAGGAGTACTACGGCGTGGCGCCGGACCTGGCGGCCTACGGCAAGGCACTCGGCGGCGGCTATCCGATCGGCGCCTTCGGCGGCCGTTCGGAGCTGATGGCGATGGTGGACGAGGGGCGCCTCGGCCGGGACGACTACGTGTGGATGGCCTCGACGCTCGGCGGCAACCCGATCTCCTGCGCAGCGTCGGAGGCCGCGCTCGGGGTCCTGCGCGCGCCCGGAAGCTACGAGCACCTCCATCGCATCGGCCGCTACCTGCGCGAGACCCTGCGCGGGGTGCTCGCGCGGCGCGGCATCGCCGCGCAGGTGATAGGAGACGGCCCCCTCGCCCAGGTCGTGTTCGGCGAGGTCCCCGTCACCGACTACCGCTCGCTCGCCCTGGGCGACCGGGACCGCGCCCGCGCGACCATGCTCGGTGCCTTCGAACGGGGGGTGTTCCTCAATCCGATGGGGACCAAGCTCTACCTCTCGCTCGCGCACGACGAGGCGGCCTGCGACGAATTCGCCGGGCGTTTCGAAGCGGCGCTCGGGGACCCTCCGGTCCGAGACCAGGACCATTCAAACGGGTTCCCGCTCCCCGATCGGGGTCGGGGACAGGCTTCGCGGAAATGACGGGAGGGAACGCGGGAATGACGGGCCCGGAGGTCCGGACGCGCGACCAACATCGACTTCCGAGTGTTCCCGGGTCTGAGACGCCTCAACTTGCGGGCGGTCCATGCCCTGCGTAGAGTCGCCGGAAGCTTGGCGGGCGTTGGCCTGAGCCCGGCCCCTTCCCGTGTCCAACCGCCTCGAGGAGTGAGCACGCGATGGCAGAAGAGCAAGCGACCGGCGTGTCCGAAGCCGAAATCGCCGTCCACTGGCAGGAAGAGGACTACATCCATCCGCCCGCGAGCTTCATCCGGCAGGCGAACCTGAGCGACGAGGACATCTTCGCGCGCTTCTCCCTCGAGCACTTCCCGGAGTGCTTCAAGGAGTACGCCGACCTGCTGGACTGGGACAAGTACTGGGAGACCACCCTCGACACGAGCAACCCGCCCTTCTGGAAGTGGTTCGTCGGCGGGAGGCTGAACGCCTGCCACAACTGCCTCGACCGGCACCTCGCCGCGCACCGGAACAAGACCGCCATCCACTTCGTCCCCGAGTCCGAAGAGGAGCGCATCGCGCACGTCACCTACCAGGAGCTCTTCGTCCGGGTCAACGAGTTCGCGGCCCTGCTGCGGGACTTCGCCGGCCTGAAGCGCGGCGACCGGGTCACCCTGCACATGCCGATGGTGGCGGAGCTGCCGATCACGATGCTCGCCTGCGCGCGTCTCGGCGTCATCCACTCGCAGGTCTTCAGCGGATTCAGCGGCAAGAGCGTCGCGGACCGGGTGGTCGACTCGGAGAGCCGGGTGCTGATCACGACGGACGCCTACTACCGCACCGGCACCCTCATCGACCACAAGGAGAAGGCCGACATCGCGGTGCGGGAGGCGGCGCAGCTCGGACAGACGATCGACAAGGTGCTGGTCTGGCAGCGCTACCCCGGCCGGCATTCGAGCCCGACCCCGATGGTCGAGGGCCGCGACTTCACGGTGAACCGTCTGCTCCCGGATTACCGGGGAAGGCGCGTCGCACCGGAATCGCTGCCGGCCGAAGACCCGCTCTTCCTCATGTACACGAGCGGGACCACCGGCAAGCCCAAGGGCTGCCAGCACTCCATCGGCGGGTACCTCTCCTACGTGGCCGGCACCACGAAGTACATCCAGGACCTCCACCCGGAGGACGTGTACTGGTGCATGGCCGACATCGGCTGGATCACCGGCCACTCGTACATCGTCTACGGCCCCCTCGCGCTCGGCGCTTCCTCCGTCGTCTACGAGGGGCTGCCGACCTGGCCGGACGCCGGCCGGCCCTGGCGCATTGCGGAAGAGCTCGGCGTCAACATCTTCCACACCTCGCCGACCGCGATCCGGGCGCTGCGCCGGGCCGGACCGGACGAGCCGGCAAAGTACAACCACCGCTTCAAGCACATGACCACGGTGGGCGAGCCCATCGAGCCCGAAGTCTGGCGCTGGTATCACCGGGTCGTCGGCAAGGGGAAGGCGGTCATCGTCGATACCTGGTGGCAGACCGAGACGGGCGGATTCCTGTGCAGCACCGTTCCGGCTCTCGGGGCGATGAAGCCGGGAAGCGCGGGACCCGCCCTGCCGGGGATCCACCCCGTCATCTACGACGAGGACGCCCACGAGATCGCGGCCGGCTCGGGCAAGGCGGGGAACATCTGCATCCGCAACCCCTGGCCGGGGGCGTTCCAGACGATCTGGAAGGACCCGGACCGCTTCGTCGCCCAGTACTACGCGCGCTACTGCAAGGACGAGAAGAGCACGGACTGGCGCGACTGGCCGTACATGGCGGGCGACGGGGCGCTGCAGGCCGCCGACGGCTACTACCGCATCCTCGGTCGCATCGACGATGTGATCAACGTGGCCGGCCACCGGCTCGGGACCAAGGAGATCGAGTCCGCCGCCCTTACCGTCGGCGAGATCGCGGAGGCGGCGGTGGTGCCGGTGTCGGACGAGGTCAAGGGCAAAGTGCCCGACCTGTACGTTTCGCTTCAGCCCGGCTTCGCAGCGTCCGATGCGCTGCAGAAGACGGTGTCGTCGGCGGTGGTGAGCGAGATCGGGCCCATCGCCCGGCCTCGAAAGGTGCTCATCGTGCCCGACATGCCCAAGACCCGGTCCGGGAAGATCATGCGCCGGGTGCTCGCAGCCCTGTCGAACGACGAGGATGTGGGCGACATCACCACCCTCGCCAACCCCGAGGTAGTCGAAGCGATCCGCCGGATGGAGTCGTAGCGGGAGGGGCGCTTTGGCCCCGGAGGGGCCCAGGCCAACGTCCGGTTCTCGACGGCGAGACCGGGGATCCCGTCGAAGTCTTTCTCGTTCCCCGGACTCCCACGCACTCCCATCAGCAGGCGCTCCCCGATAATCTTCGTTCCAACAGTCCTCCACCCACTCCCATACGTTCCCCAATACATCGTGCAATCCGTATTGGTTCTTCTTGTAGCTCCCTACCGTTGTAGCTCCCTACCGGCGACGTATGCACATGGCCATCATTGCAGTTCACAATCGTCCAGTGACTGTAGTGCTTCAGCGCCTCGAGGTCTGCTCCGTTCGCATGGCGACACTGTTTCGACGCGCTCTTTCCCCAGCTCAGCACTCTCCTCGTTGATGGTCACCGCGCCGCCCCGCTCCCCACGGGGCGGCGCGCTCTCGAACTCGAAGCTCAGTCGGCGGCGGCGGGCTCCGGGGCCGCCATGGCCGCCGCCATGGCCTCCGCGTATCTCTCCGCGGCCTCCGTGGCCGCATTGGCCGCCCTGACCGCCTCCGCGTGGGTCTTGGCCGCCTCCGCGAGTGCCTCCGCGGCCGCCTTGGCCGTCTCCCTGAATGTCTTCGAGGCCGCCTTGGCCGCCCTGACCGCCTCCGCGTGGGTCTCGGGCGTCTTCTCCGTCTCCCATGCCTTCGCGGCCACCTCCAAGTCCTCCACGTTTGCCTCCGCGGCCGCCTTGGCCGCATTGGCCGCCTCCGCGTATGCCGCCTTGGCTGCCTCGATCTTCTCATCGTTCATCAGCTCGTCTCCTTCGTTGCCGCGGCCCCGCCCACCGGGGTCGCCGTCGAACTCGTCTGGCAGCCGGAGCAATGCGCTGCGCAGGCGCTCGGTGCGCACCGCGACCGCGGTCCTGCGCAGCGAGACGGCCAGGTCCCGGGCCTCGCGGGCATCCAGGGTCGCATCCGCGGCCGCGGTGTGGTCGGGCTCGCCGCACAGGTGCCCGCCGCGTAGTCCGCCACCGCCGCCGGCGCAGCGATGAGCGCCACCGCCAGTATCGTCGTCCGGATCGCGCTGCGAATCATGCCCGACCCCTCAGAGATCCCCTCATTGGTTGTACATGAAGAGAGGCATGTAGCGTGGGGTCCCGCTCCCGACAAGGTCGCCTACAATCCCCGACCGAGGAGCTCGCCACCCCCCGGAGGCCGACCGCACTCGGGAGAGCCTCCGCGGTAGCCCGGATCGCTAGAGGAGAACCCGGCCCATGGCAACGAGCACCGCCGAACGCCGCCCCCGGGCCACCTACCTGGACGTGCTCGACGCTCCGGCGCATCGCGTCGCCGAGATCGTCGATGGGACCCTGTACACCCACCCGCGACCGGCCATGCCGCACGCACTCGCGAGCTCACGGCTGGGCATCGATCTCGGAGGGCCTTTCGACCGGGGCCGCGGCGGCCCGGGCGGGTGGTGGATCATTGACGAACCCGAGCTGCACCTCGGCGAGGACATCCTGGTCCCCGACCTCGCGGGCTGGCGCCGGGAGCGGATGCCGGACTACCCCGATACCGCCTACGTGACCCTCCCGCCGGACTGGGTGTGCGAGGTACTCTCGGCCTCGACACGTCGGCTCGACCTGCAGGAGAAGCGCCCGGTCCATGCCCGCGAAGGCGTCCCCCACCTGTGGCTCGTGGACCCGGCGACCCGCACCCTCGAGGCCTTCGAGCTGCACGAAGGGCAGTGGCTGCCGATTGCGCGCGCGATGGACGACGACCCGGTCAGCATCCGACCCTTCGATGCGGTCGCCTTCAGCCT
>CAYFYD010000042.1:0-15081 GCA_964347195.1 uncultured Ectothiorhodospiraceae bacterium | reverse complement strand
CGATGTCGTCCGAGCGGGCTCTGAGCATGCCCTCGGCGTCGTCCAGGTCCTTGGGTCGACCGGCCAAGATCTTCATCGTGACCACATCTTCGACGGTGGCGATCGGAACCTGAATCCCTTCTATCGGGTGGACTTCGGCCCGCTGGAGGAAAAGCTCCTCGATCCCGGGCCCGCCGAGCACTACGTCGACGGGCAACCGCGTCGGCGAGTGGACGAACGGCAGCACCCGGGTCCTGGCGACGAAATCGTCCGTGCCGGTCACGCGCAACCGGAGCCCGTTCGCCTCCAGCGCCATCACCAGCTCGCGAGTCGAGCGAGGCTCCGGCAGGACGGTGACATCGACATCCGCGGTCAGCCGGGCGACGCCGTGGTAGATGACGGCCTGCGCGCCGAACAAGTACCAGCGGATGCCCAGGGAGTCGAAGCTCTCGGCGAGCGCGGCCAGGACCTCACCGACGGGCGAAAGCATGCGCGGCCCGGTCGAGGAGTCGTTTCAGTCGAAGGTGCTCGGCAAGATCCCGGTCGGAATCGCCGGCCGTCGGCCACTCCGGCCTGAGCCGGCGCGCGTGTTCCCACAGGGCCCGCGAAGCGTCGACAGTAGCAGCCGGACCGCGCTCCTTGAACTCGGCCGCCCAGTGAGACGCATCGGCATCGCTCATCGCGGCCCAGTCGCGCGTGGCGAACGCTCGGATGTCGTTCCGGGTCACGGCTCGATCATATTACACCGCGATGGTTACGTGCTCCCGGGACGGCGCAACCAGGGCCTGTTGGCACCAAGCCCCGATATGTCAAGGGAACTATCGTCAAATCAACGAGTCAAGATCGAAGCCGCATCGGGCGACATGCGTTCTCTTCGCGCCTGCTGGAATCAAACTCTCGGTGATCCATTGATTCTCCAGTACGCGGCACGGCGCGGCCGACAGTGTGAATACGCCCTGGTCGCCGTTCGACCCGCGCCCGCCTTCAACCGGCGGCGGCGCGCCGTTGCTCCGCGTCGCGCTTCTCGAAGTGAGGGATCACTTCGGTGGCGAAGCGCTCCAGATTGCGCAGGGTCTTCTTCTGGGACACGCCGACGTGGGCGTAGCCGACGAGGTACTCGTCGAGGGGGCAGATCGCTTCCTGCTCTTCGAGGCGCTCGATGATGTGGGCAGGCGAGCCCACGAGCAGGGCGCGCGGTTCGAGGAAATCCCAGGACAGCTTCATGTCCGGCTCCGGCTCCTCCCCCGGGTTCATGAACACCTGGGTGCCGCGGTAGGGGTCGTTGTACTGGAAGATGGACATGATCCCGGCTTCCGCCTCGCGCTTCGCCTGCTCCATGGAGTCCGCGACGTAGGTGTTGCGCAGCACCGCCTGGTTCTGTCCGAGCCGGTAGGGCACCCCGTCGCGCTTCGAGCGCACTTCCGAGTACACCTTGCAGCGCTCGCGGATGCGCCGCGCGGGCGGCTGCCAGTAGCAGCCGTTGAGGCCGAGCTCGGCGGCCATCGCGACCGAGCGGTCCGTGGACACGGTGCACCACAGGGGCGGATGCGGCTTCTGGAAGGGCTTGGGCGTGACCCGCAGGGCGGTGACCTTCTCGCCGTCCTGCCATCTCGGATCGGAGGGATACATGGGATGCTTGAACTTCGTGCCGGGGGCGGGAAAGCGGTAGTTCGGCCCTTCGTGCGCGAAGTACTCCTGCGTCCACACTTTCCTGACGCACTCCACCACTTCCCGGAACAGCTCGCGGTTCTCGACGTCCTTGCGGGGGTCCGCATGCGGATGGAACTGCGGGCCTTCGTAGGGCCAGATCCCGCGGCCGAACCCGGCCTCCACCCGACCCTTGGTGAGCTGGTCGAGGATCGCGACATCCTCGGCGAGCCGGATGGGATGCCACCACACCGCGATGTTCGCCATCTGGCCGATGCGGATGCGCTCGGTGCGCGCCGCGATGTCCGCGCCGAGCACGATGGGATTGGGGAAATCGCCCTGGCCGTAGGGACCGAAGTGGTGTTCCCCTATCCAGATCACACGGAACCCCAGCTCCTCGCCGAGGACCACCTGTTCGCGGAAGAAGTCCAGGGTCTGGGCCGGCGACCTGGCCCCGCCGGTCGCGTGAACGGTCGTGAACATTGAAAAACGCATGGGCCTGACTCCTCGAGTACGCGCCGCGGCGATCCCGGAGGGGCGAGCGACGGCCTGCCAACCGCAATCGCCGCGACAGTACATCGGAGTCCGGGGGAGGTCCACACGAGACCGGCGGCGAGCCGCATCCACATTCGGTCAGTGCACATGGATTCCCGCCCCCGATCGGGGTCGGGAAGGCATCCCGAAGCGCCAAAGCGGAGTAGGATCCGGGCGGCACCGCTCGAGGGCACGTGGGGAGGGCGACCATGGATCTCGGCCTCGAAGGACTGAGGGCGCTCGTCACCGGGGGCACCCGGGGGATCGGCCGCGCGATCGTCGAACGGCTCGTCTCGGAGGGCGCCCGGGTCGCGTTCTGCGCGCGCGGAGCGGGCGCGGTAGCCGAGCTGGCATCGCGGCTCGGAGCCACCGCGTCGGGAGCGTCGGTCGACGTATCGGACGGAGAAGCCCTGAAGACCTGGGTGAACGAGGCGGCGCCGGCGATGGGGGGCATCGACATCCTCGTGCCGAACGTGAGCGCGCTCGGCGGCACCGTCGGCGACGAAGGATGGCGCCGGGGCCTGGAGGTCGACATCCTGGGCACGGTTCGTGCGATCGATGCGGCATTGCCGTACCTCGAATCGTCACCGGCCGGCGCGATCGTCGTCATATCCAGCACCGCCGCCCTCGAGTCCCTAGTGGGGCTGCGCCCCTACAATGCGGTCAAGGCGGCGCTCATCAACTACACGTCCATTCTCGCGACCGAAGTGGCCGGGAAGGGAATCCGCGCCAACTCCGTATCACCCGGCACCATCTACTTTCCCGATGGCGTATGGGGGCAGCGCGAACGCGAGACGCCGGAGTTCTTCCAGTCGATGGTGGACATGAATCCGATGGGCAGGATGGGGACGCCGGAGGAGGTCGCGAACGCGGTCGCGTTTCTCGCGAGTCCGGCCGCCAGCTTCATCACCGGGACCAATCTCGTGGTGGACGGCGGGCTCACCCGGCGCGTGCAGTTCTAGGATGCGCGGGGGCATGGCGCTCGCCTCGCCGTCGTCAGGGAGAAGGCCGGCCCGAGGCGGAGGACGGGTCGAGCATCGGCGGACGCGCCGGTGAAGCGCCGGCGCCGGAGCTCCGCCTGAGCGCGCACAACGAGGGAGGCCGTTCCGATGCTCATTGGGGTACCGAAGGAGATCAAGGACCACGAGTACCGCGTCGGGCTCACGCCGGACAGCGTGAACGAGGTGGTCCTGCACGGACACGAGGTGCTCGTGGAGAGCGGGGCCGGCGCGGGGATCGGGGCCGCCGACGACGAGTATACCGCCGTGGGCGCGACGGTTGCGGAAAGGGCGGAGGCGGTCTTCGAGCGGGCGGAGATGATCGTCAAGGTCAAGGAGCCCCAGGCGAGCGAGCGGGCGATGCTGCGCGAGGGCCAAGTGCTTTTCACCTATCTCCACCTCGCCCCCGATCCCGATCAGACCGCGGACCTGGTGAAGAGCAAGGCGGTGTGCATCGCCTACGAGACGGTCACTTCGCCCTCGGGGGGCCTGCCCCTGCTCGCGCCGATGTCGGAGGTGGCGGGCCGGCTCTCGGTCCAGGCCGCGGCGCACACCCTCGAAAAGATCAACGGCGGGAAGGGGATGCTGCTCGGCGGAGTGCCCGGCGTGCCGCCCGCCAAGGTGGTCATCATCGGCGGAGGCGTGGTGGGCACCCACGCCGCGCACATCGCGATGGGAATGGGCGCCGATACCTGGGCCATCGACCGCTCCGCCGAAGCGCTGAAGGCCCTGTGGCGCCAGTTCGGACGACCGCTCGACACCGTGTACTCCACCCGAACCGCGATCGAGCGTCATGTCGTCGACGCGGACGTGGTGATCGGCAGCGTGCTCATCCCGGGCGCGGCCGCTCCCAAGCTCGTCACCGCCGACATGGTCCGCCGGATGCAGCCGGGCTCGGTGGTCGTCGACGTCGCGATCGATCAGGGCGGTTGCCTGGAGACCTCGCACCCCACGACCCACAGCGACCCCACCTTCGTGGTCGACGACGTGGTCCACTACTGCGTCGCCAACATGCCGGGCGCGGTTCCCCGGACCTCGACCTTCGCGCTGAACAACGCGACGCTCCCCCACGTGCTCGACCTCGCGAACAAGGGTTACCGCCGGGCGCTCGGCGACGATCCCCACCTTCGCAACGGCCTGAACGTGCACGCGGGCGAGGTCACCTGCGAGCAAGTGGCCGACGCTCTGGGATATCCGTACCGGGAAGCCGGCGCGGCGCTCGCCGCCTGACTCCACCGCGCGGGCGACGGGAGGGTTGGGTACCTCGCCTCCGGCCGGGTCTCCTCGTCCGACCGCGAGACGCGAGCGAAGAGCCCCTCGGAGCAAAGCGATGAGATCCGCCGACCTTCTCGGGCACTTCCCCGGCCGCGGGCTGCACGTGCTTCCGGACCTCGGGGGCACCGGCGGCGGGCGGTCCGGACACGCAACACGGGCAGCGGGCGGCGACGGCGCCGCGGACCGCACGCGAACCAGGGAGGGAGGACCGCCGTGAACCAGGGAGGAAGCGCCGTGAACGAGCGGCCGCGCTGCGCCTGGGCCGGAGACGACCCCCTCTACGTCGCCTATCACGACGAGGAGTGGGGCGTCGCGTCGCACGACGAGCGCTACCTCTTCGAGATGCTGCTGCTCGAGGGCGCGCAGGCGGGCCTGAGCTGGCGCCTCATCCTCGGCAAGCGCGAGGCCTACCGCCGCGCCTACGACGGGTTCGATCCGGTCCGCATCGCGAGGTGGGACGAGGCCAGAATGGCACGCCTCGCCCAGGACCCCGGCATCGTGCGCAATCGCCTCAAGATCCGGGCGGCGCGGACCAACGCCGCCGCCGCCCTCGCCCTCATGGAGCGCGAGGGCGGGCTCGCGCCCTTCTTCTGGCGCTTCGTGGACGGCACTCCCATCGTCAACCGCTGGCGCAGCATCGACGAAGTCCCCGCCTCGACCCCGCTCTCGGAGCGGCTGAGCCGGGAGCTCCGGCGCCGGGGCTTCAAGTTCGTCGGCTCGACCATCTGCTATTCGTTCATGCAGGCGGTGGGCATGGTGGACGACCACACCCGCGACTGCTTCCGTTGCCGGCCCGCTTCCGGCCGCCGCTGAGTCGAGCGCCCCTGGCCTTCGACCAACGCTTGTCTTCGACGGGAGATTGCTGCCTGATCCCGCCCCTCCGACCGGGGGCGCAGAGAGCACCTGGAACACCATGTTCGTACACACACTGGCGGACGTTGGCGCGGCGGGACGGCTCAAAGTGCAGTGGAACGCCACGGTGCGCTCGGCACGATACCTCACCGCCGCCGATGGCATGGGCTTCTCGCTGCACGACAACCGGGTTGCTCCGGGAGAAGTCATAGCCGTGTGGTACGAGCACCACTGGGAGGCGAGCTACGTCGTTTCCGGCCGCGGGCGCGTGGAGGACCTCGGCACCGGAGAGTCCTGGGCGCTCGAGCCCGGCACCTTGTACTAACGTGGGGCCGAAGGACCGACACCGCCTGAGCGCGGAGACCGCAATGCATCTGGCGGGCGTGTTCTGCCCCCCGCTCGCCGGCCACGAGCAGCACGACGCGGACGGCGCTCTGGCGCCGAGCGGTCCGGTGCCGGCGGGTCCGCCCGGATACCAGGGTGCGTGCTCGGCGGTGCGCCATCCCGCGCTTGCGGGCGAGTGGACGCACCCGCCGCGCGCACGCGGCTCCCGCCCTCGACGCCCCGTTCTTCGGATCGAGCGTGGAGCCGAAGTGAGGGCGGTCCGGCGCGGCGACCGCCGGGGCCGGAAGTCCGCGAGCGCAGGGTTCCGGCAAGCACACGCGCATTCCCCGCCTCTCATGAGCTCCGGTCGCGGCAGGTGACTATTGCCGGAATCTTCCTGCGACGACTTCGTGCCCTCCGCGGGGCGGCGCGAGTGCGCCGGGGTCGGAATGGAGAAACCGGCTCGCGTGTGAACAGCGCCGGCCGAGCGGCGCCGTCGCTTCCGGCTCCCGCCCTCGCCTCAACCCGAGCACGGTCTTGGACTTCGCACTGACCGACACTCACCGTGCGATCGACGACGGCATCCGCCGCATCACCGCGCGTTTCGGCGACGAGTACTGGCTCGCCCGGGACCGCGACGGCGCGTTTCCGCACGAGTACCGCCGGGCCGTAGCCGAGGGCGGCTGGCTCGGCATCGCGATGCCGGTCGAGCACGGCGGGAGCGGGCTCGGGGTGACCGAGGCGGCAGTGATGATGCACGCCGTCACCGACTCCGCCGGCGCGATGAGCGCGGCTTCGGCGATCCACCTCAACATCTTCGGACCGATGCCGATCGTCGTCTCCGGAAGCGAGGCGCAGAAGGCGCGCTTCCTTCCCCCGCTCATCGCCGGGGACGAAGTCTGCTGCTTCGCGGTGACCGAGCCCGATGCCGGGCTCGACACCGGCCGCATTGCCACGTTCGCTCGCCGCGACGAGGGCGGCTACGTCATCGACGGTCGCAAGATATGGACGACGACCGCGCAGGTCGCGGACCGGATCCTGTTGCTCGCCCGGACCACGCCCCGCGAGAAGTGCCGGCGCTCGACCGACGGACTCACCCTGTTCTACGCCGCCCTCGACCGCGACCGCATCGAGGTGCGCGAGATCCCGAAGATGGGGCGCGGCAGCGTGGACTCGAACGCGCTGTTCATCGACGGACTGCGGGTCCCGGAGGAGGACCGGATCGGCGAAGAAGGCGAGGGGTTCCGGCTCCTCCTGCACAGCCTGAACCCCGAGCGGGTGCTGGTTGCGGTGGAGGCGGTCGGCATCGGCCGCCAAGCGGTGGCGCGCGCGGCCCGGTATGCGAACGAGCGGGTGGTGTTCGACCGTCCCATCGGGCAGAACCAGGGCGTCGCGCACCCGCTCGCGCAGAGCTGGATCGAGCTCGAGGCGGCGTGGCTCCTGGCGATGCGCGGCGCATGGGCCATCGACAACGGCCGGCCGGCCGGCGCGCACGCGAACGCGGCGAAGTACTTCGCCGGCGAAGCGGCGTTCCGCGCCTGCGAGCGCGCGCTGGTGGCCCACGGCGGCATGGGCTACGCGAAGGAGTTCCATGTCGAGCGCCTGATGCGCGAGGTCCTCATCCCGAGGATCGCACCGGTGAGTCCCGAGATGGTCCTCAACTACATCGCCGAGCGCGTGCTCGGGCTGCCGAGGTCGTACTGACCTCACCCGAATTCGCAACGAGGAGACCCCAACCGTGCCCCCGGAGTGAACATCGGTGACGCCCTCGGACCGTGCGCGGCGGTGGCCGAGCTTCCGGCGCTCAGGGCTCTTCACAAGTCGAGGTGCGGGGTTTCGGGGTTTGAAGTATTGGAATGAGGCGATGGATTCCCGCCCCCGATCGGGGTCGA
This sequence comes from uncultured Ectothiorhodospiraceae bacterium, assembly GCA_964347195.1. Taxonomy (GTDB): domain Bacteria; phylum Pseudomonadota; class Gammaproteobacteria; order HK1; family HK1; genus JAJEAD01. The sequence goes on along the minus strand of CAYFYD010000042.1, from coordinate 7,580 downwards.
GGGCGAGCTTGCGCGGGAATGACGGGAGGGGGCGCGGGAATGACATCCTCTGTGCAGGACGTATCGCTCCTGCGACAGCCACCAACCCTTCCATAGCCCGCCAACCCTTCCATGTCAGCGGCGGCCGGTCCCATGCCTTCAAGGTGGTTCTGCCGCCAACCCCTCCATAGCCGTCATTCCCGCGAAAGCGGGAATCCATTTCGGCCAACGACTCCCGAAACTCGAGCTGCAGCTCGTCGACAGCTTCCGGAGCCCTGCCTCATGCCGTGCTTCGGAGCTCGCGGGACGATGCGTACTCCCGTTCGAGCTCCCGGATGCTGCTCTCGACCGTCCGGTCCCGCTCGGCGCCGCGCAGATGGTCGGCGGCGCAGACGCGCTCCATCACGTCCCGCGCGAGGGCGTCGACCAGCGCGTCGTCGTCCCCGCCCTGCGCCTGCGGCACCCGCAGGACGCTGTCGCCCGCGCAGGTGGAGAGGGGCGGCGCGCCGGTGTCGGTGGGCTGCACCGGCTCCCGGCCCGCCGCGAGGCCGCGCACCGCCTCGCGCAGGCGGCGGCGGAAGAGCGCCACCCCCTTGTCGGTGGTGGCGAGATGCTCGTTGCGGCGCAGGTAGATGCGCCCTTGGCTGCCGGCCGCTTCCAGATCGGAGGGCTCGCGCTGCCGCTCCTCGTAAGTGCGCTCGAAGCGCGCCCCGGCCTCCATCACCTCCAGGGTCTCCTTTCGCGCGTACTCCTCCCGGAAGGGGTCGCTGCGATCGTTGAAATGGCCGAGCACGTAGACCCGCGTGTTGAGGTCGTCCAGCGGGACCAGCCATCGCGAGTAGCTGCCGCGCCCGAAGTACTTTCGGCGCCGGCCGTCCATGGAGAAGATGGCGCCGGCCTGGGTGAAGTTGGGCAGCACGATGTCCTCGAGCCCCACCCAGACGTGGTCTCCGATGCGCCGCGTGTAGGTATAGCGCACCCCGATCGGGGTATGCCGGTACTCGATTCTCGGCAGCACCCCCCAGGTGTCATAGAACTGCGCGTCGGGCGACATCAGGGTGTGGAGGTAGACCACGTGGGCCATGTCGAAGTTGTTCTCGACGAGATGGAACCAGTTCGTCGGAAAGTGATGACCGGTGCTCAGGTAGACCGTGTCCGGCATCTCGAAGGTGTCGTAGACCGGGAATTCGGGCCGGCGCTCCGGCGGCCCGAGGTAGGCGAACACGATGCCGCGGCACTCGTGCACCGGGTAGGCGCCGATGCACACCTTGCGCCGAATCGGGCTCGACTCCGGCTCGAGCGGCGTCTCCAGGACTCGCCCGTTCACCCCGTAGAGCCAGCCGTGGTAGCAGCAGCGCAGCCCGCGCTCCTCGACGCGCCCGTACTCGAGCGAGGTCCCGCGGTGCACACAGTGGCGGTGGAGCAGGCCGAGCGCACCGCCGCGGCTCCGGAAGAGCACCAAGTCCTCCCCGAGCAGGGTGACGGCGAGGGGCAGCTCCGCGACTTCGGAAGAGAGCGCCACCGGCTGCCAGAATCGCCGCATGTACTCTCCGCAGGCGGTGCCCGGCCCGATGCGGGTGAGCTCGGTATCCTCGTCGGGAACGGGTTGGGTGGCCATGAAGTACCCGCCGTAGGGCAGGTTCTGCGGCTCGGGCATCGTGGGCTACTCCGGGACAGTGGGGTGTCGTCTCGTGCCGCAGTGTAGCGAAAGGCGTCGGGATCGCTCACGGCGCGGTCCTCGAATCCGTCCCCGTCCGCATCCGTGTTCGGTTGGCGCAGATGGATTCCCGCCCCCGAGCGGGGTCGAGGGCAGGCTTCTGCGGGAATGACGGAATTCGAGAGGTCCTGCCAGGAAGCTGCGTGAATCCCAAGTACTCGAGCGTCCACGAGATCGGGGCAACTCCACACGGCGAGTGAGCACGAGGCGACCGGCACGGTTGACGCCGTGGAGTTGGAACACGTTCTTGGCGATGTCGATGCAGAGGGTCTCGGTGGTCATGGTGCGTCTCCTTCCCGCTGCGTTCAGGCCCCCAGCCTGGAACAAAGGAAGGAGAGCCGTCCATCCCATTGCTTGGGATAACTGTCTTGGCAGCGCCCGCCCCCGTCTCACGCGAGCGCCGCGTCGTGTCCGATGACGAGACCGTCCACCGCGACGGCACCTCCGGGTCCCGCGATCAGTGGGTTGATGTCGACCTCGGCAACCTGTCCCGACAACGCCGCGCCCAGCACCGAGAATCGGGCCACCGTCTCGGCCAGCGCGTCGATGTCGGCGCCCGATTTCCCCCGAGCGCCGCGTAGGACGCGGGAGAAGCGGAGCCGGTCGAGGAGGCGCCTCGCGTGGACCGCGTCGAACGGGGGAAGGGCGTATACCCGCTCCTCAAAGTACTCGACCAAGGTGCCGCCCGGGCCCAGCGCGATCACCGGACCGGCGGTGGGATCCGTGAACAACCCCAGCGTCATCTCCACCCCGGCATCGGCCATCGCGCTCACCAGCGCCCTCGGACCGAGCCGGGATCGGAGCGACTCGTAAGCGTCCTCGAGCGCGCCGCAGTTAGTGAGCCCGAGGTACACCCCGTCGACGTCCGACTTGTGGTGGATACCCTCGACCGCGGTCTTGAGCGCCACCGGGTAGCCGAGCGTCTCGGCCGCGTCGACCGCCGCCTCGGCACTCTCGACCAGATGGCAATCGACGACGGGTAGACCGAAGTCGTCGAACATCGCGAGCGCCTGGTGCTCGCTGAGCACCGGCGTCGCGGCGAGCGTGTCCCGCCACCGCGAGCACACCGCCGGGTCGGCCTCCGCTGGCGCGGATGGCGGCCGTTTCAGGCGCTGGTGGTAGTCGAGAAAGCTCCGCGCTGCCACCAGCGCGTTGTCGATCCCCATGACGAAGGGCGCTCCCGCCGCAAGACACTTCTCTCGTAGCCGCTCCTGCGGAAATCCGGTGTAGCTGCTCGTGAGGAACATCGGCTTCTCGGTGGTGGCGAACACCTCGAGTGCGGCATCGCCGGTCATGAAGTCCGCGAGGTCATAGCGGTCATCCTGGTAGGAATCGACGCAGTAAAGCCCCACGTTCGGGTCCGCGAGCATGATCTCGTGCGCCTTGCGGTAGATCTTCCAGAAGTCGGGGCCCGTCAGCACCATCGCGTCCAGCGGGTTGGAGGGCGTCGTGAGCGGCATCAGTTCCTTGAGCGAGGTTGCGGTTTTCTCGGTCAAAGCGGGGAAGTCGACGCCGAGAGTCCCGGCGCGGTCGGCGGCGAGACCGACGAGCCCGCCCGAGTCGGCGAACATCGCGAACCCCCCGCCGGTCGGCCTCGGCGCGCTCGCGAGCAAGGTGGCAGCGGCGAGCAGCCCGTCGACCGTGTCCACCCTGATCGCATCGTAGTGATCCAGCAACGCGTCGAACGCGTCGCTGTCGCCAGCGATCGCGCCAGTGTGGCTGAACGCTTGGCGGACGCCGACCTCGGTTCTCCCCAGCTTGCACACCAGCACCGGGATCTCCTTCTCGCGCGCCTTGGCGAGCGAGCGTTTGAACCCGTCGGGGTTTCTCGCCGACTCCGCGAACAACGCGACGGCCCGGGTGGTGGGCATGTCCAGCGCGTAGTCCATGTATTCGTCCATGGAGGTGCCGAGCTCCTGGCCTGCCGACACCGACAGGTTGAAGTAGTTTGGCGCGAGCGCGGTGGCGAACCCAAAGACGCTGCCGGAGTGGGCGATCAACGTGACCGGCCCCGAGGGGTGGGGCGGCGCGACCCACATCCCGACGAAGCACTTCGCATCGAAGTTCGAGAAACCCATGCCGTTGCCGCCGCAGATCGCCACGCCGGCCTCCCGTGCGAGCGCGCGCAATCGCTCGACCAGCCCGGGGCTGGTGTCGTCGGGCGGCTGGCAGGGGTCGAAGATGACGAAAGCCTTGATCCCCAGAACCAGCGCTTCGTGCATCAGCGCCTCGATGCGATGGCCGGCGACATTCAGTACCGCCAGGTCGACCGTCCCCGGCAGCTCGCCGAGGCTCGGGTAGCACAGGAGCCCGTTCAGGGTCTCGTAGCGGGGGTTGATCGGATAGACGTCGCCGGCATAACCCCGCTCGACGAGCTGGGTCAGCATCATCTCACCGACCGAGCCGGATCGTTCGGACGCGCCGACCAACGCGACCGAGCGAGGCGCGAGCAGCGGCTGCAGATAGTGGTCGTCGATGCCCACCGCGGATCCCTCCTCTCGACCGTGGGTTGCTACAACGTTCCCCGGCACAGCCTTTTCATGGCTAGATTAAGGCGAATTAGGCACCGATTTACTGTCACGGGCAAGCATTGGCCGGTGGCGGGAGATGGACTGGCACAGCGCACGCGCCTCGACGGTGGAACGCCGCTGACAACCCCAGAGTACGAGCGCCTACACCGGGACGGGCAGAAGGCTCAGTGGTGCGGTGTGGCGGCCCTGAGCTGCTACGAGAAAATCGGACCATCCGGAGGGTGAGTTCTCGGCAAACTTGAACCCAGGATACGGGGAGTTTGCCATGAAGAGAAAGCGATTCTCGGTCGAAGAGATTGTCGCGGTGCTCCAACAGGCCGAGCAGGGCATGAAGGTCGCCGATCTGGTCCGCCACGTCGGGATCTCGGAGCAGGCCTTCTATCGCTGGAAGAAGAGGCACTCGGGCCTTCAGTCCGACCAGGTCCGTGAACTCAAGCAGCTGCAGGATGAGAACATGCGCCTGAAGCGCCTGGTCGCCGACCTGTAGGCAAGCTCCCTTTGCTGAGCCCTACCGAGTGATCGTGTGTCCGGCCCCCCGACAGGTTGCACTCAGCGGGCTTTCCATTCCGGTGCACGTTTCTCGGCGAACGCTCTCGGTCCCTCTTGGAAGTCCTCGGATGTCCGGGCTTTGATGTTTTCCGCGTTTTTCTCCTGCGCGACGTAGGCGTCCCTCGCACTCAGGCCTTCGATGTCGCGCAGGACCGATTTCACAGCCTGCACCGCCAGAGGGGCCGATGTGACGATGTCGTCCGCAATCTCTCGAGCTGCGTCCATGAGCTGATCCGGTTCGACCACTCGGTTGACGAGCCCGACCCGCAGCGCCTCGTCCGGCTTCATCGGCCGGCCGGTGTAGAGCATCTCCATCGCGAGCCCGTAGGGGATGCGGTGGGGCAGGTGGATGATTCCCCCACCGCCCGGGGTTAACCCGGAGTTCACCTCTGACAGCATGAAGCTCGCAGTGGTGGAGGCGATGATGATGTCGCAGGCGAGGGCCAGCTCGAAGCCGCCGCCCGCCGCGTAGCCGTTGACCGCCGCAATCAACGGCTTGTTGAGATCCCAGTTCTCAGTGATGCCGCCGAAGCCACCTTCACCGTAGTCCTTGATGTCCGTTGTCTCCCCGGCCGCCGCTGCCTTTAGATCCCAGCCAGCCGAGAAGAAGCGCCCAGTGCCGGTGAAGATGCCGACCCATAAGTCCGGGGCGTTCTTGAACTCCGCCACCACCTTCGCCATCGCCCGGCTCGTTGGCGCGTCGATCGCGTTCGCCTTGGGCCGGTTGAGGGTCAATTCCGCGACATGACCTCGCCGCTCGAGAGTCAATACGTCAGACATCGCTGTGACCCTCTCCCCAGAAATTCGTTCGACAGGTGAATCCGATCCGAAGCAAGTGGTATGCACCCAAGACTGGCGTTAGCCACTTTCTGCTAGATGCTCGTGGACGTCGACTCATTCGCTCACGCAAACCACCACCGCTCGGCGAGGCGCAACCCGTCGAGAATCGCACTGCCGGCGACCTTGCCGTGCGCCACCTTTTCGGAGTGTGCGGTGAGAACCGCCGCGAACATCGCCACCAGGGTTCCGCCCTCGTCACGCACGATGCTCTGCATCTCTCGGTACATCACGCGGCGCTTGGCGTCGTCAAGCTCCGCGCGGGCCTGCACCAGCAGCTCGTTGAAGCGGTCGTGCTTCCAGTACGTATCGTTCCAGGCAGACTCTGCTGCATACCCGGTCGAGAACATCATGTCCTCGGTGGGTCGTCCGTACCAGATGGAGAACGAAGCCGGGACCTGCATCCACGTGTCGCTCCAGTAGCCGTCGTCCGGTGCGCGTACCACCTCGATTTCGATCCCCGAGCTGCGGGCATGCTCAGCGTACAGCACCCCTGCATCTACCGCTCCGGGGAATGCGGCGTCCGCAGCATGGATCTGGACCTTCAGCTTGTCGTGCCCTGCCTTCTTGAGATGGAACTTCGCCTTGTCCAGATCGTACTCGCGTTGCGGGAGATCACCCGCGTAATACTGATTTGCCGGGCTGATCGGATGGTCGTTGCCGGGTAGTCCGCGCCCGCGGAGGATCTTGTCGATCAGATCCTGCCGATTCACGGCGTACTTCATCGCCAGACGCACGTCGTTGCTGTCGAAGGGTGCGGTATCGGTGCGCATTGGCATCGTGTAGTGCTGGGTACCGTACACCTCCACCACCGCAAGCCCGGGCACTTCCTCGAGCAGATGCAGGGTCTTGACGTCCGGAGCGTTGATGACATCGACCTCGCCGCTGCGCAAGGCATTGGCACGACTGCTGGGGTCGTTGATGCCGAGAATCTCAATCTCGTCGAAGTGCGCCCGGCCGCTCTTCCAGTAGTTGGCATTTCGCTTCATCATCGTCCGGGTTCCGGGCGCAAACTCGACCAGCATGTAACCGCCGGTTCCAATGCCGTCGTCGAACCCCTTGCCGGTCGTGCCCGCGGGAAGGATCTGGGCATGGTAATCGGCGAGCAGGAAGGGAAAGTCCGCGTTGACCGCGTCGAGCTCGAACACCACCGCATTCTTGCCGTCGGCGCGCACGTCCTGTATCGGCGTGTACAGGCCCTTTATCGCGGATTTGGTGTCCTCGCCGCGATGAAGGTTAATGGAGTAGACCACGTCCTCCACGTCCAGGGTCTTGCCGTTGTGGAACTCCACCCCTTGGCGAATCGCGAAGCGCCAAGTCTTGGCGTCGGATGTGTCCCAGCTCTCGGCGAGCTCGGGGATCGCCTTCGAATCCGGATCGATCTCCACCAGCAGGTTGCGCATCGCGCTGCTCGCATTGATGTCGACTGCGGTGAGGATGGTGCGGGGGTCGAAGGTCTCGCTGACCGCGGTGTTGCCGAGCCCCATGCGCAGGCGGCCGCCCTTGTTCGGGGTCTGCGCGATCGCCGGGGTGCTCAGCATCGCCGGCACCGCCCCTGCCGCCGCGAAGGCGGAGGCGCGGGCGAGAAACTCTCGGCGACTGATACCTCCGTTACGGAGTAGGTTCTCGAGCTGCTTCATCTTCATGGTACTGCCTCCGTAAAGGCAGGGACGTCGTTCTGGAATATTGTCCGACCACAATATTGTATGGTCAAATTGCGAGCAGCCCATCGCCCGGCCCGACGACCCCGGTGGCTGAGAGAAGGCGCACTCTCATCATGGCCCGTGCTGGGCTCCGCACCGTGAGCACCGCTCCGAGATGCCCAAGGCCACCAGCAGTTCTCATTTTGGCCGCATCGGTGCGGTGGGACGGCAGATCGGCAATTTCGAAGGAGGCTTGACAACATGATGCTCGACCCGCGCCGGGGACGCAACCGGCGCTACGCGATGGCCGACATCGGCATGGCG
>CAYFYD010000041.1:0-15086 GCA_964347195.1 uncultured Ectothiorhodospiraceae bacterium | reverse complement strand
GACGGTCGTGCCGGTCCTGCCGCGGGACCCGACGAGCAAAATGAGAATTGCTGCATCGCATCGCCCCGGCCGAGCCCCGCTACACTGCTTCCCGCGTCTCGCCCCGATCCCGACCGGATGAACCTCGTCCTCGCCTCCTCCTCTCCCTATCGCCGGGAGCTGCTCTCCCGCCTCGGGCTTCGGTTCGAAGTGGTGTCGCCCGACATCGACGAGTCGCGCCGGGAAGGCGAGCCGCCCCGGACGCTCGTTGCCCGCCTCGCCCGCGGCAAGGCGCGGGCGGTGGCCTCCCTTCGGCCCCGCGCGCTGGTCATCGGCTCCGACCAGGTCGCGGTCCTCGATGGCCGGGTCCTCGGAAAACCGGGAGGACACGACGCGAGCCTGCGCCAGATCCGCGCGGCCGCGGGGCGCAGAGTGCAGTTCCTGACCGGGGTCGCCCTCGTGAACGCGGTGAGCGGCGAGGTGCAGTGCGGAGTGGAGGAGTTCGAGGTCGTGTTCCGGCCCCTCAGCGACCGGCAGGCGGAGGCCTACGTCCGCGCCGAAGAGCCCTACGACTGCGCGGGGGGGTTCCGAGCCGAGGGGTTGGGGGTAGCCCTCTTCGAGCGCATGGAAGGCCGGGACCCCACCGCTCTCATCGGACTGCCCCTGATCACGCTGACATCGATGTTGCAACGCGAGGGTGGCGATCCCCTGACGCGCGCTTTGCTCCCCGGGCTTGGTAGCGAGGGCGTCCCGGCGCCCGCGACCGGAGGTCGGTGAAGAATGCGCGCTAGTGAAGGCGGCCGGTCCCCAGCCCCAGCTCCGCGCCGAGCGCGCGGGCAACGCCGGCGCCCAGGTGCTCCACGATCGTGTCGAAGCGCGAGGGACGGGGGGTGAAGTCGACGATCTCCTCCGCACCGATGACTTCGCGGGCCACGTAGCCGCTGCTGCCGAGGGCGTCCACCAGGCCGAGCTCGATCGCCCGGGCACCGGTCCAGATCAGTCCGCTGAATACCCGGTCGTCGGCGGCGAGGCGCTCGCCCCGGCCCCGCTTCACGGCTTCGATGAAGTGATCGTGGACCTCCCGCAGCAGGGAGCGGGCATGGGCGAGGTCTTCCTCGCGGGCGGGCGAGAAGGGGTCCAGAAAGCCCTTGTGCTCGCCCGCGGCGAGCAGGCGCCTCTCCACCCCGAGCTTGTCCAGGGCCCCGACGAAGCCGAAGCCGTCCATCAGCACGCCGATCGATCCCACGATGCTGGAGCGGCTCGCGTAGATCTCGTCGGCGGCGGCGGCGATGTAGTAGCCGCCGGATGCGGCCACGTCGGTGACCACCGCGTAGAGGGGCGTTTCCGGGTGCAGCCCGCGCAGGCGCACGATCTCGTCGTTGATGTATCCCGCCTGGACCGGGCTCCCTCCCGGGCTGTTGATGCGCAGGATCACCCCCGCGGTGTCCGAGTCCTCGAAGGCGGCCCGCAGACCGGCGACGATGCGGTCGGCGTCCTCGCCTCCGCGTTCCCCGATTACCCCGTGGACGTCGACGAGGGCGCTGTGGGGGCCGCTCGAAGCCGCACCGGGCCACTCGGGGTCGGCGAGGAGCAGCACGAACAGCGTGGTCAGGGCCAGGAACGAGAACCAGAAGGTCCACTTCCAGCGGCGCGCACGCCGCCGCTCGGCGAGCGACCCGAGAACGAGGCGCTCGATGAGTTCGCGTTCCCAGACCGGCCCGTCTCGGGGCGGGGAAGCGGCCGGCGGGACGGGGGCGGGGGCGGGTTCAGCCATGGGGCGCAGGCAGCGCAGGCGCGGCGATGTCGAGAGCGACGAGGGTGTGGCGGAGCTCGGGAGGGAGCGGCGTCGCGAGGTCGAGGCTCCGGTCCCCGCCCTGCTCTCGAACGCGCAGGGCATGGGCGTGCAGGAACATGCGACGCAGACCGATCCTCTGAAGGTCCCGGTTGAACTCCCGGTCACCGTACCTCGGATCTCCGCCCACCGGGTGTCCGGACTCGGCTGCGTGCACCCGGATCTGGTGGGTGCGGCCGGTGCGAGGGCGCGCCTCGAGGAGCGAGCAGCGGGGACCCCATGCAATGGGGAAGAAGTCGGTCCGCGACGGCGAACCGTCCTCCGAGGCCTTCACCACCCTCTCGCCGGAGCGCAGGACGCCTCTCAGGAGAGGCGTGTCGACACGGCGCGGGCGGTCGAGGCGGCCCTTCACCAGCACCCAGTAGCGCTTCTCGACGCGGCCCTCGCGGAAGGCGCGGTGGAGCTCGGCCAGCGTGCTCCGGCGTTTGGCGACCAGCAGCAGACCCGAAGTCTCGCGGTCCAGCCGGTGAACGAGGTCGAGGAAGCGAAGCCGAGGCCGCGCACCGCGCAGGGCCTCGATGACGCCCAGGCGCTGGCCGCTTCCTCCGTGGACGGCGATCCCGGCGGGCTTGTCGAGGACCATGAGCCGATCGTCCTCGTGCACGATCGACTGCTCCAGCATCCCGAGGAGGCGCGGACCGGCCTTGCGCACGGGTGCCGAAGGACCCGTTCGCAGCGGCGGGATCCGCACGCGGTCGCCGTTGCGGAGCCGGTAGTGCTGCCGAATGCGTCCTCGGTTCACCCGGACCTCGCCGCGCCGCAGGATCCGGTAGACGCAGGACTTGGGCACCCCCTTCAGCGCTCCGAGAAGGAAGTTGTCGATGCGCTGGCCGGCGCCGTCGGGCTGAATGCGGATCTCGTGGGCGGGACGGGGTTGCAAGCTTCGAATGTCCCTGAAGTCTCCGGCCATCATAGCATCCGGACGCCCGGTCTCCCTCCTTCCCGCCGGTTTCCCGGGCTCCCCGTCCGGGCGGCCGGCCATGCGGTCCGGCAGGGCTCTGCACAGTCGGCACGACGGATCGAGCCCCCGAGTTGCGGGATTCGTTGGCCGGTTCGAGGCTCCACTACTCGCGGCCCACGTGCTCGCGTACCGACGCATCGCCGTCTCCGTTACCGCACACCGCGCAAGGCTCGCTACCGGCCGGGCGGGGTTCGCACCCGCGGGATGACCAACGAGGTGTCATGAAGTCATCGCATACTCCTCTCCCCCCTCGACCAGCCTTGCCCGGCCGCGCCGGAAACGGGAATCCGTCGCCTGATGCCAGTGATGCCAGCGCTTTACCCCCCGGACAACAGAGTACAGACAGGACCATTTCATGCTGGCGCGGACGGCGTTGGTGCCCCCTCTGTGCGCCCTCACTCGCCCTGGGTACCCCTTGGTTGCAGACATTCCGCGTCGACGAGCGCCCCGAATCGTCCACTGGAGCCGTCCCGCCGGCCCCGAAGAACAGGTCGAGACGCAGCATGAAACGACCCTGCGAGTACAGATGTCCGTGGTGCCCGATCGGGGCGCCGGGCGCTACACTGCCGCTCCGAGCCCGGCCTTTCCGTCCTCCGCCCCTCTCTCCCCCCGGCGCCCCTCCATGAAGTTCTGCGTGCAGCTCTCTCCCTACCTCCCCGACGCCGGTTACGGGGGGAAGCGCCTGCTCGACGACATGATGGAGCTCGCGGTGCTCTGTGACCACCTTGGCTTCGAGTCGGTGTCGCTGACCGAACACCACCTCATCAACATCCTGCTGATGCCGGCACCGTTGCAGTTCGCGGTCAGGATCGCGGGCGCCACCTCACGCCTCCGGATCATGGTCGCGGTATCGGTGCTGCCGATCCACGACATGCGCGTGTTCGCCGGAGAGGTGGTGGTGGCCGACATCTTCACCGAGGGCCGCCTGCTGCTCGGCGTCTCGCGCGGCGCCTTCCCCTTCGAGATGGCGCGCCTCGGCGTCCCCATCGAGACCAGCCGCGAGAAGTTCGACGAGTCGCTCGATGTCCTCATCGCCCTGCTCTCCCGGGAAGAGGTGTCGTGGAACGGGACCTACTACCGATTCGATCCCCTCACCATCATGCCCCGCCCCATCCGCCAGCCGATGCCCATCATGCTGGCGGCGGCGACCCCGGAGTCGATCTATCGGTGCGCCAGACGCGGGTTCCATGTGCAGACCACTCCGCTCGCGGGCGACCGGGCGCTCGTGATCGATCAGATCGACGCCTTCCACCGGGCTCGAGCGGAGCTCGGACCGCCCGGCGAGCAGCTCACCCTGTCGCTGTCGCGCATCGGCCTCGTCACCCGGCGCCCGGCGCACAAGCGCCGTGCCCTGCGCACCGCGTACCGCTACTACTGCCAGTTCGACAACGTGTTCACCGGCCCCGGCATCGTCCGGCGCGGCTTCATCGAGGCGCTGCCCCGCGCGCAGAGCATCGAGGAGCTGGACGACAATCTCCTGATCGGCCCGCCCTCGGAGATCGCGGACAAGCTCTCCCTCTACGCCGAGCGAGGCGTTGATCGCTTCGTGCTCAACCCCAACTTCGGCGCCCCGCAGCCGGAGATACTCGACACCGTCTCGTGCTTTGCGGAGGAGATCGCACCCCTGTTCCGCGACGACGCACAAGCCGGCGGCGGGCGGCGGGCATCGGCATGAGCGCGGTGGAAGTCTCCTTCGCGGTGAGGGGGAGCGGACCGCCGCTCTACATGGTGCACGGCATCGGCTCGCGCAAGGCGGGCTGGGCGGGGCTCCTCCCCCACCTCGAAGCCGACTTCACCTGCGTGACCTACGATCTGCGGGGACACGGCGGGAGCCCGGTGCCCCCCCTCCCCTGCTCCCTCGACGACATGGTCGAAGACCTGGAGGCGCTGCGGGAGCGGCTCGGCCACCGGAGGGTCCACCTCATCGGCCACTCGCTGGGGGGCATGATCGGGCCGGCCTACGCGCGCGCGCACCCCGAGCGCGTCGCGAGCCTCGGGTTGCTGAGCACCGCGGCCGGGCGGGACCGGGAAGACCGCGCCCGGCTCGAGCAGGTCGGCGCCGCCCTCGAGGCGCAGGGGGTGGAGGCGATGCTCGACGTGCTGGTGGAACGCTGGTTCACCGACGCGTTCATCGCCCGCTGCCCCGAGGCGGTGGAAGCACGCAAACGCCAGATTCTGGACACTCCCGAAGCGGTGTTCCTGGACGTGTTCCGCATCTACGCGACGACCGAGATGGCGCCCTGGCTGCACGAGATCGGCTGTCCCTGCCTGGCGCTCACCGGCGCCCTGGACGGCGGCTGCAGCCCGCGCCTCAACCGCATCATCGTCTCCCGGCTTCCCGACGCGGAGCTCGAGATCCTGGGCGGGCTGAAGCACTCCATCCTGATCGAGGCGCCGGAGCGGGTTGCGCCCCCGCTCCGCGCCTTCCTGCTGCGCCACCGCGACCGGGCCGGCTGAGCGGCCCGGATCCCGCCCCCCGGCCCCCGTCCGGGGGTCCCGCTCAGCCCAGGCGGTCGAGGACCCTGCGGGTGATCCTCTCGACGAAGAAGTCCCCTTCGATCAGGCCGTTCACCCACTCGCAGGTGCCGCTGTTGAACACCGTACCGCCGTTGCGGCTGAACACCGCGACCATCGCGGCGCCGTAGATCGAGGCCTCCAGCGCTTCCTGCTGCACGAGGGGGAAGCCCCGGGCCGCCGCCGCCCGGATCAGCGTGTCCAGCTCCTCTATCGGGCCGTTCAACAGGTAGCTGCGCCGGTCGATCTCGCCGCGCAGCGCGGGAGCCATCGCGAGGATCTCGAGGCTCTCCGGGGCGTCGTCGGCGTGGGTCGGGAAGGGAAGCCCGTGGCGGAAGGTGTAGTCCACGCCGTCCACCTCGAAGCTCACGATCCTGGCCCCCTGACCGAAGGTGTCCCCGTAGTAGAGGTCGCTCCCTTCGAACACCCAGTGGTCCGGACGGTACACGGTGAGTCCCCCGCTCGCCCGTCCCGCCGCGGTGCCGAAGCGGGTGTAGATGCCGCCGAGGCCGGTGAGCCCCAGGGTCCGGGCCCCCGGCCGGCCGATGAACGCGAAGTCCCAGGCGGTCGAGGTCCGGGAGCGCTCGGCGGAGTCGAACACCGGATCCGCGAAGGGGTCCTTGTAGCAGACCTGGGTGCGGCCCCCGTCCTCCAGGCGCACCTGCCAGGCGAAGTTGGCGCCGAAGCGCGAGACGTTGCCGCCGCGGTCCACATGGGCGTCGACCGCGTCGCGCATCTCCGCCGTCCAGTACTCGTCGTGCCCGACGAGGACCACGTTGCGGTAGGGAAGGAGGCAGCCGGGGTCGCGGTGCAGGTCGTGCTGGGTGAGGAAGTCCAGCCGGTAGCCGGCCCGGGCCGCCCAGTGCGCGAAGGGCCGTTCGTAGGTGGCCCAGCCCGCGTCGCGGCAGTGGCGGCTGTAGCCGTAGGCGAAGGCCCACTCCAGCCACGGGTAGCGGGGATGCCCGAAGGGGGGCAGGTCCGGAGAGTCGGTGTAGCGCGGGGCGCCGGCCGGCATCCGCAGGAGGCCGCGGGCCATGGGGCGCCGCAGCGAGAGGCGCGGCGCGGGCTCCTCGCTCGCCACCCCGTCCAGGGTGCGCCGGTAGGCGTTGGCGCCGCCCCAGTCGTTGTAGGCGACCCAGGTCCCGGTGGCGAGCACCAGCACGGTCCCGGTCGCCCGACCGGGGTCGCGGGGGGCGACGACGAAGAAGGTCTCGCTCTCCACCGACTCGCCGTCCCGTTCGGCGCGCAGCAGGACCAGGTACACACCGGCCGGCCAGCTCGGCGCGATCCGGAAAGTGTAGCTGTCCTCCCACTCGCAGCCGGCGGCGTAGGCGTCGCACGGCGTCTCCTGCCGGGAGCCGGCGATGCCCGTCGCCGCGTGCACGCGCCCGCCGGCGCCGGAGTCGCAGACCACCCCGAGATCGAAGGACCGGGCGGTGGTGTGCACCTTGACCCGCACGTCCTCGCCGGGACGGAAAGTGTAGGCGTCGAGGTAGGCCCAGAGCTCCAGGCGGCGGCCGTCGCCGGCCGGGATCTCCTGCTGCCCCGCACGGTCCATCGCCGTCCAGGCGTTCGTTCGTCCGAAGGATGAGCTCATGCCGTCTCCCGTGTCGATTGCGTCACTGCCGGTCGGAGCGCCCGCCACGTCGCCTCCGCCCGCACCGGCATGTCGATGCGCTGGTGGCCGAGCGCGTTCGCCACCGCGTTGACGACGGCGGCGGGGGCGCCGATGGTGCCGACCTCCCCCACCCCCTTCGGCCCTCTCTCCCCCGCACCTCCATCGGAGAGCCAGGCGGAGTCGAAGGCCGGGAGGTCATCGGCGCGCGGCAGCGCGTAGTCGAGGAAGGACCCGCTCTGCAACTGTCCGTCCCGCGGGTCGTAGGCGGCGTGCTCGAGCATCGCCTGACCGATCCCCTGCACCGCGCCCCCGTGGATCTGGCCGCGCGCGATCGCCTCGTCCAGCACCTCGCCGATGTCGTCCGCGCTCGTGAAGGCGACCAGCGCGACCCGGCCCGTATCGGGATCGACCTCCACCTCCGCGACGAAGACCCCGGCGGGAAAGGTCGCGTCCTCGTGCGTTGCGCTCGCCCGCCCCGCGCACCCCTGAACCTCCTCGGGCAGAGTGCCCGCGAGCCCGGCCAGGGACAGGACGCGGTCCGTTCCCGCGATGCGGAAGGCACCGGCCGAGTACTCGAGATCGGTCGCCGCCGCCTCGAGCCGGTCCGCGGCCTGCTCCCGCGTCCGTTCCAGAAAGCGGTCCGCGGCCCGCAGGAGGGCGGCGCGGCCGATGACCAGAGAGGAGGAGCCGCCGGTGCCGGCGCCCCCCGGCAGCCAGTCGGAGTCCCCCTGCCGCACCCGGATGCGGGCGGGGTCGATGCCGAGGCGGCGGCCCAGCACGCGCGAGAAGGACGTGGCGTGTCCCTGTCCCGAGTCCTGGGTGCCGCAACGCACTTCGATGCCCCCGGACGGGTCGAGGCGGACCTCCACGTGCTCCCTGCCCTCCGCCGCAGTGCCGTGGAGGTAGAAGGAGAGACCGATCCCCCGGGCCCGGCCCTGCGCCCGCGCCCGCGACCGGCGCACGGGGAAGCTCTCCCATGCGGAGCGCGCGAGCGCGGAGTCCAGGAGCCGGGGAAAGTCGCAGTCCCGGCAGGTGCGCCCGCTCGGGTTCGTGTAAGGCATCTCGTCCCCGGTGACGAGGTTCCGGCGGCGCAGCGCGACCCGGTCCACCCCCGTCTCTTCGGCGGCGCGCTCCACCAGGCGCTCGACGAGGTACACGATCTCCGGAGCACCGGCCCCCCGATAGGCTTCCACCGGGGCGCTGTGCGTGAGCACTCCCCGCACCCGCAGATGCGCGGCGGGAATGCGGTAGACGTGCCCCAGCATCTTCGCGTAGCCGTGGGTGGCGGTGTTCGGGCCGTAGCCGGTGAGGTAGGCACCGAGATTGGCCCGGGTGGAGACGCGCAGCGCGAGAAAGCGCCCGTCCGCGTCGAGGGCGAGGGAGGCATCGCTGCGGTGGTCGCGCGCATGGGCGTCGGCGAGGAAGGCTTCGTCGCGCTCCGCCACCCAGCGCACCGGCCGCCCGAGCGCCCGGGCCGCGAAGAGCACCAGTCCCTGCTCGGGATAGACCGCGAACTTGATGCCGAAGCCTCCCCCGACGTCGGGCGTGCACACGCGCAGGCGCGCAGGATCGACGCCGAGCACCGGCTCGGCGAGCATCGAACGGATCATGTGCACCCCCTGACAGGGGGTATGGAGCGTGTAGCGCCCGGCGCCGGGGTCGTAGACCCCGATCGCGCTTCGCGTCTCCATCGGATTGACGATCACGCGGTTGTTGACCAGCGACAGGGTGGTGACGTGGGCGGCGCGCTCGAAGGCGGTGCGGGTGGCCGGCGCATCCCCGATCTCCCAGTCGAAGCAGCGCGCGAAGGGTGCCCTCGGGTCGACCCGCGCCGGCCGGGGACGGTAGTCGATGTCGAGGCGCTCGGCGGCATCGCGGGCGGCGTCGATGGACTCCGCCACCACCATGGCGACGCCGTCGCCCGCGTAGCGCACCGTGTCCAACGCGAGGAGACGCCACTCGGGAGCGGACAGCGGCGCCCCGTCGAGGGTCTCGATCTCGGCCCGGCAGGGCAGCGTCCCGATCCCGGCGGAGACGAGGTCGCGGCCGGTGAAGACCGCCGCGACGCCGGCGCCGCGGGCCGCCGCATCGACATCGATGGGGCCGAGCGCGGCGTGCGCGTAGGGAGAGCGCACGATGAAGGCCTGGAGGGCGTGCGGGAAGTCGAGGTCGCTGGTGTACCGTCCGGCTCCGCGCAGGAAGCGCTCGTCCTCGGACCTGGCCCGCATCTCTCTACCTGAGCTCCGTGAGCTGCGAAACGCGGGCGCGACCCCCGCGCCGCATCATCGCCGCCTCCGGAGGGCGTCGCGGGCGCCGCGGTGCGTGCGGCTTCGCCGCGCTTCGGCCATGCGTGACGCCCCCTCGAACCTCGTTACCCGAGATCTTACCCGCTTCTCCGGGCGCCCCCGCGCCACGCGCCATCGAGCGCGGACGTCAAACCTCGGGAACCCAGCTCCGGCCCTCGCCCTCGTAGAGCGCGCCCGGGTTGCCCCACACCGTGGTCCGCCACATCAGCCTCTCGTGGCGTGCGGCGTCGAACCAGGTGGCGCAGTGCGCGAGGCAGCGGTTGTCGTACACGATGAGGTCACCGTCCTCCCACTCGTGCGCATAGGTGAAACGGGGCTGAGTGTAGTGGGCCATGATCTCGTAGAGCAGCGCCGCCCCCTCGCCGTCCGGGCCCGGCTCCATGCCGGCGAAGGGGCCGAGGATCCAGTCCATCTGGCCGGACTCGCAGAGATAGAGGGCGCGCTTCCCGGTCTCGGGATGCTCGCGCACCACGGGCTGGCGCTGCGGCTGCTCGTGGGGTGCGAGGGGGCGCGGAGTGACGCCCGCCCTCACCTCCTCCTCGGAGCGGCCCCGGAAGGGATAGACATGGATGCCCTCGAGGTCCCGGACGCGCTCCTTCAGCCCGTCGGACAGCGCTTCGTAGGCGCCGGTGCCGTCGGCGAAGAGAGTCTGTCCCTGTCCCTTGGGACACGCGACGACCGCATGGAAGAGAGAGATGTCGGGAGGGGGACGGCGGAAGCTCTGGTCGGTGTGCCAGCCCCTGCGGTGGGGGAACTGTACCGGCAGCCCGCCGTCCTCGGTGCGTGGGGGGTCGGGAGGCTCGGGCGGCTGGCGCTTGCTGGGCGGGCGGTTGCCGAGCACGTAGATCTCGCCGAACCGGGGATGGATCATGTGCGTCTCCGCCAGGGTCCGGCGGTAGTCCTCCACCTCGGACCCGAAGAGCCGGCTCAGGCGCACCAGAAGCTCCGGCTCCTCCGCGATCGCGTGCAGACCGGGGAAGAGGAGCAGGCCGCGCGATCGCTTCAGCGCGTCCGGAAGGAGCCCGGGCTCCGCCTCGAACGCCGCAACGGCACTCCGTGCATCCCGATCAGGCGGAAGACGGAGCGCAGCGCCGAAGCTCGCGCCGGGGAGCGGGGTCAGGGCGGAGTCCATGAAACGATCCTACCGCAGGGAACGCGTCCCGGCGGAGAGCGGAGAGACATCACAGGGCTGAAACCCGGGCTGTGCCTTCGAGGAGCGGCTCTCCCCCTCCCACGCAACGCGTTCTCCACGCCACTGCGCCCGATTCGACACAGATGCTTTCCACTGAACATCGATTTGAACGCCGCCACGGCTCTGCGACCATACGTCCACGTAGACTCTGCCCGTCGGGTCGTGCTCGAGGCGCTCGCGGAGCAGGTTCACGACATCGGGGGTGTCGTCGTTCGGATCGTCTGCAGCGGATCGTATATCCATATCGATCAGTATGTTACGTCCTGATTCCAGCTCGCTGAGAGTCATGTCGCCGTTGCCGACCGGAAAGAACGAGAGCTTGCCGGCCATGATGGCAGTCTCCGTGGGGATTTCGATCCGTTGCGTGTTTGTTCATAGAACCATTATGGTACGAAATTGACAGTTCTGGTTCTATTCGCCATGCCGGCACCAACGGGAGCAGAAGACACCTGCTTCCTCATCGTCGGGAGGAGGACTCATGGACCCAATCACGCTCGGACGGCAGCTACGAGCCGCGCGGGAGGCGCGGGGACTGAGCCAGCGGGCAGTGGCGGACGCCCTTGGCGTGCCTCGTACGGCGGTCACCCACATCGAAGCGGGCAGCCGTTCCGTTTCTACGCTGGAGCTGACGAAGCTCGCCGAATGCTATCGCCGCCCTGTCTCGCACTTCTTCGAGGATGCCGGGGAAGATGAAAACGAGGGCGTTCTGGTCGCCCTGCACCGAACCGTCCCTGGCCTGGAGCGCAGTGCGGGTGTGCGTGAACAGGTGGACCGCTGCGTCGCCCTGTGTCGCGAGGGGGTCGTCTTGGAGAAGCTTCTGGGTCTGGGTCCACGGGTCGGCCCGCCCGTGTATGACGTGCGTGCGCCCCGCACGGTCGGAGAGGCCGTGACTCAAGCGGAGCGGCTCGCCGATGAGGAGCGGCGACGGCTCAACATCGGAAACACTCCCCTGTCGGACGTCTCCGAGCTGATCGGCTCTCAAGGCATTTGGGCGTCCGGCATCGAGCTGCCTGGCCACATGTCCGGTCTCTTCTTGCGCCATTCTTCCATCGGTCTTGCCATTCTCGTCAACGCCTCGCATCCACGTGGGCGCAAGCGCTTCTCCTATGCCCATGAGTATGCGCACGCGCTGTTGGACCGGGAAGGGACCGTGTCGGTTTCCACCACCGAAAACTCAGCCGAGCTGGTGGAGAAGCGGGCGAACGCCTTTGCCGCGGCATTCCTCATGCCGAGGAACGGCGTGTCTGAAGTGTTGCGAAGCCTCGACAAAGGACTCCCGAGCCGTCATGAGCAGACGATTTTCGATGCCGCGACCGGAGGACACATCGAGGCGGAGCTCCGGCCGCCCGTCGGCTCTCAGAGAATCACTTACAAGGACGTCGCGCTTGTCGCCCACCATTTCGGAGTGAGCTATCAGGCGGTGCTCTATCGTCTGAAAAGCCTCAAATATGTTTCGCAACGGGACACCGACGGTCTTCTGGAACAGGAGCGTTTCGGTAGGGAATATCTCAGTCTCCTCGGGATGCTCGACGAGCTGGAAGCACCGGAGCAACGCCGCCACTGGGATCGCGAGCTGCGTAGCGAAATCGCGCACTTGGCGATCGAAGCCCATCGCCGCGAGGAAATCTCCCGCGGGCGGCTCCTCGATCTGAGCAAAGCGCTCGAGATCGACGGTGATGCGTTTCTGATCCTTGCGCAAGCCGCGCACGAAGGCTGAGCACGGACAGTGACCTCCACGAGCTCGACCGTCATCGCGGCGGATGCGTCGGTTCTCATCAACTTCCTGCGTGTGGATCGCATGGATCTGATTGCCCGCCACTCCCATCGGTGCATCGTGACCGATCATGTCGTGGCTGAGGTGACGGATTTCTACTCGAACCAGCGGACACGTCTCGATGCGGCACTTCAGGCTGGTGCCCTGCAACAGGTCGGCATTGATGATCGACGAGAAGTTGCCCTGTTCGGCGCATTGACCGCATCCGGACGTCTGGGCGCCGGCGAATGTTCCGCGATCGCGTTGGCTGTTTGCCGAGAGTACACATTGGCTATAGATGACCGGCGCGCGACGAAGCAGGCACGAGAGGTCGCCCCCGAGCTTCGTATCCTCACAACCCAGGATCTGGTCGTCACGATGATCCGCGACGGTTTATTGAGCGTCGCGGAAGCGGATAAAATCAAGGACGCATGGGAGAACCGCCATAGATTCCGGTTGCCGGTTGAAAGTTTCTCGGATGTGATCTGATCCCTCTGGACGACATAATCCTGTTCGTTCAAGCTATGAATCCAGATCATGCCCGATCCTGCTGCTGTCCCGACAAAGCTGTGGGACAGTCTTGTAACATGCTGTTTTTATGGAGAAAGCAGATGTTTTCCAACGGGCGTCGATTTGAACGCCGCCACGGCTCTGCGACCATTGTCTCTTCACCATCGTGGAACACCACTGACCACGAACAACATTTTACCCGGCGCGCCGAGGGACTCGAAGGGTTCCAGGATCTGTTCGCGGACTCCGTCGTCGGCCGAACACGGCCGGCTGTTGAGCGGCACGAACGGGTAGACAAAGCAATGGACTGTCCCACCGATCGCCCCAGCGGAACGCGCGGGGCGTTCCCGGATCCGAGGCGCGCTCGCTCAGGACGCCGGCAGCCCCGCTCTCCCGCGGCGCTCGATCACCTCACGGAGGCTGGCGAGCGCGCCCGCCTCGATCTGGCGCACCCGCTCGGCCGAGATGCCGTACTCTTCGGCGAGCTCGCGCAGCTTCGCCTTCGGCTCCCCGAGCCAGCGCCGGGTGACGATGTCCCGGCTCCGCTCGTCGATCTCTTCGAGCGCCGCGGCCATGTGGTCGGAGGCGTACGCCGACCACTCCGCGTCCTCGACGAGCGCGCCCGGTTCATAGCGGGAGTCCTCGAGGACCCGCGACGGCGGTGGGGGCTCCTCGCCGGACTCGTCCTCCGTGCCGTCGAAGGCGGCGTCCCGGGACGCGAGGCGGCGCTCCATCTCCAGCACTTCTTCGGGGCGCACGCCGAGGTCCCCGGCGACCTCTTCCACCTCCTGCCGCGTCAGCCATCCCAGCCGCTTCTTCCGGCCGCGCAGATTGAAGAACAGCTTGCGCTGCGCCTTGGTGGTGGCGATCCTGACGATACGCCAGTTGCGGAGCACGAACTCGTGGATCTCGGCCCGGATCCAGTGCACCGCGAAGGACACGAAGCGCACCCCTACCTCGGGATCGAAGCGTTTCGCCGCCTTCATCAGTCCGATGTTGCCTTCCTGGATGAGGTCTTCGTGGGGCAGGCCGTAGCCCAGGTACCCCCGGGTGATCCTGACGACGTAGCGCAGGTGCGAGGTCACGAGCTGCCACGCCGCCTCCAGATCCTGGTCGCGGCGGTAGCGCTCGGCGAGCGCACTCTCCTCTTCCGCGGTGAGCAGGGGGAAGGCGTTCACCGCCCGCAGGTAGCCCTGCAGGTCGGCACCGGGCAAGGGCAGGCGTCGGGCAAGAGTCGTCGTCATCGGGGGATTCGTGCGCCTCGTGTCGTAGGGGAATCCCGGTGCGTCCCGGGCTCGATGTCACCTTTCAACTGTACAGGTGGGGGCGTGCTCCCGGAGTTCAAGGTGGTGCTCCGCTCGGGAGGGCCGCTGCCTTGCGGACCAGCCGCGGGGACGGGGGGAAACGACTCCGGTACTCGGATGCCTCCCGCCATCGTGCTCCCCCGTCAACATCCGCAATGGCACCAGCATGACACCGGCGACCGCGAGCTTCACTCCGTAGTCACCGATCCCCCGGTACTCGACCTCGGTGTTCGGTCAGCGTACACGGATTCCCGCCCCCGATCGGGGTCGGGGGCAGGCTTTGCGGCGCTCGGCGCGGATGATTTTCCCCGGGGCGCCTTGTATCGTAGGGTCGCGTCACCGGCCGGCGGGCGGCGCGCCCGCGCGGCGGCGACCACCGACCCCCAATCAGGAGGAGCCCCATGCAGATCATCAAGCGCGGCGAAGTGACCCGATACGCGTTCGACGCCCGGGACGAGCCGGTGCTTCACGTCAAGGAGGAGGAGTCGTTCCAGGTCGAGACGGAAGACGCGCTGACCGGTCTGATCGAGGACGACAGCGACGACCCGAAGGTGCACCAGTTCGTGGGTGACGCCCACGTCGACGCGCTGAACGCCGCGTGGCCGCCGAAGTACAACCCGGTCATCGGCCCGATCCACGTCGAAGGCTGTGAAGCCGGGGACGTGCTCGCGGTGCACCTCGAGCTCATCGACCCCTGGCGCTACGGATTCTCCGGCATCCTTCCCGGGATCGGCCCCTACGGCCAGTCCATGCGCTGGGACGGACAGTGCGCGGAGCCGAGGGTCCAGGTCATCGAGCACCTCCCCGGACCGAGCGGGCACACGCGCGACGGCAAGGGGAAGTACTCCGACCGCCTCACCTGGGACCTGGAGCCCTTCTGCGGGACCCTCGCCACCGCGCCGGAACGCGAAGTCTTCACATCGTTGCTGGGCCAGGGCCCCTTCGGCGGCAACATCGACTGCCGCGACGTGGCTCCCGGACACACGATCCTGCTGAACTCCTACCACGAGGGCGGCCTGCTCTACATCGGCGACATCCACGGGGGGCAGGGCGACACGGAGTTCACGGGCATCGCCGACGAGACGCGGGCGACGATC
>CAYFYD010000040.1:0-15302 GCA_964347195.1 uncultured Ectothiorhodospiraceae bacterium | reverse complement strand
GCCTGATTCCAGTACTTCGAACCCCGCAACTCGACTTCTGAATGGTCCTGGGTTGGCAGTTGACACGACGGTGCTACGCTCCTGAGTATTGGTATCCGTAGTATGAGATACGGGTGCCCGTATGAAGACGACGATCGAGATCTCCGACGACCTTGCGAGAAGAGCGAGGGCCCATGCGGCAAAGGAGGGAACGACACTCCGCGCGCTCGTCGAACGCGGATTGCGTGAGGTCCTGCGCGCGGATCGCGAGCGGCTTCGCTTCGAGCCGAGAGATGCACGGGTCGGTGGCCGAGGCTTGCAGGCGGAGTTCCACGACGCGGACTGGCAACGCATCCGGGAAGCTGCCTACGAAGGGCGTGGGGGATGATCGCGACCGATACCAACATACTCGTCTACGCTCACCGGTCGGACTCGGAGTGGCACGAGCAAGCGTGGTCCGGCATGCGGTCGCTCATGGAAGGCCGGGTGTCATGGGGAATCCCCTGGCCGTGCATCCACGAGTTCATGGCCATTGTCACCCACCCGAGGATCTACCGCAGGACCATTCAGAAGTCGAGTTGCGGGGTTCGAAGTACTGGAATCAGGCGATGGATTCCCGCGCCCCCTCCCGTCATTCCCGCGAAAGCGGGAATCCATCCCGGTCAACCAATCCCGAAGCTCGGAGGCTGAAGCCGTCAAGCCGACTTTTGAAGAGCCCTGGGATCTACCGGCCGCCGTCGACGATCGGGCAGGCAATCGAACAGGTCGACGTCTGGCTCGAGTCCCCGGTCGCCGAGCTGTTGGCCGAATCAGCGGTCCATTGAACGGTACTGAAGGATCAGCTCGTCGCCGGGCGCATCAGAGGACCCATGGTGCGCGATGCGAGGATCGCGGCCTTGTGCGTCGGGCACGGCGTTACCGAGTTCTGGACTGCCGACCGTGACTTCAGCCGCCTGCCCATGCTTCCCGTCCGCAATCCCCTGCTGGGTCATCGCCGCAAGGGACTGCCGCAATGAGCCGCGAGGCGGCGCCCGCCCCGCTCGGGCTCGGCGTCATCGAGGGCTTCTTCGGCCCGCAGTGGCGCTGGACGGAGCGCGCCGCCGGTGCCCGTTTCCTCGCGGAGCGGGGCTTCGCCTTCTACTTCTTCGCACCGAAGCGCTGCGACGCCTTGCGCCGCCGCTGGTCCGAGCCCTGGCCGGCGGCGGAGTGGCGGCGCCTCGTCGCGCTGCGCGGGCGCTACCGGGAAGCGGGCGTCGCGTTCGGAGTGGGCCTGAGTCCTTTCGCGCTCTACCGCCGCTTCGACGCGCAGGCGGAGCGCAGCCTCGCCGAACGCATCGAGACCCTGAACCGGCTCGAGCTCGACCTGCTCGGGGTGCTCTTCGACGACATGCCGGCCGGCGAGCCGGACCTCGCGTCGCGCCAATGCCGCATCGTGGAGCGGGTGCGCGCGGCGAGCAACGCGGCCGCGATCGCACTGTGTCCCACCTACTACTCCGATGATCCCGTCCTGGATGCGTTCTCGGGGCCGCGTCCGCCCCGCTACCTGGAGACCCTCGGGGCGGAGCTCGCGCCCGACGTGCACGTGTTCTGGACCGGGCCCGAGGTGTGCTCGAGCGTCATCGACCGCCGGCACCTCGAGGAGGTGCGCGAGCGCCTCGGCCGCCCCGTCCTGCTCTGGGACAACTACCCGGTGAACGACGGGCCGCGCATGAGCTGCCGCCTCCACCTGCGCGCCTTCACCGGGCGCGCCGAGCTCCCCGGCGCACCGGTCACCGGACACGGCGCCAATCCGATGAACGCCGCGCGCCTTTCGCAGATTCCGCTCGCGACGCTCGCCATGCTCTACGCGGACCCCTCCGTCTACGAGCCGGAGCAGGCCCTGCGCGCAGCGCTCGGGATGCTCTGCGACGACGAGACGGCACGGTGTCTCTTCGAGGACCTCGGGCGGCTGCAAGACATTGGCCTCGACGGCCTGGACCCGGAAGAGCGCCGGGCGTTGAGAAGGCGCTACGGAGCTCTCGACGGCGCCTTCGCGGCCGAGGTCGCGGCCTGGCTCGACGGCGCCTATGCCCCCACCCCGGAGGATATCGCGGAGTTCGGGCAGGTATGACCCGCATTTCACACCGGACTCCTACCGCGGACGCCGATCCCCTCACGGTGAACGGGCGTACTCTCTCGAGCCACTTCGACATGGTGACTCCCTCGAGCGTCGGGACTCGTTGACCGAAATGGATTCCCGCTCCCCGATCGGGGTCGAGGGCAAGCTTCGCGGGAATGACGGGATGTCACGGGAATGACGGGAACCAGCGGCTCGACGTCCGCAGCTCACCAAGCTCAGGCAGAGAAGTGCGGGTCAGGCGCTGCCCGGTCCCGGCGGGCGCCGCTCCCGCCGGCACGTGGTATCGTGCGGACCCGGCGGACAGGGCCGGCCCATGAGGCGCTACCTGCCCGGAGAAGTCGGAGCGGGTTCGCGGCTCCGGCGCGGATGAAAGGATCGGAAGTGGTGGCTCGATTGGATTCGGCGTCATGAGTGCGGCCGCGCCGCGACAGATGAATCTGGGGGTCTTCGCGGTCGGCAACGGCAATCACGTGGCGGGCTGGCGCCATCCGGGGGCGGCCAAGAGCGGCGACGACATCGGGAGCTACGTCGATATCGCGCAACGGGCCGAGGCCGCCGCGATGGATCTCGTGTTCCTCGCGGACAACGTCCGTTGCGACCTCGGCGACCACCCCGGCTTCGTGTCGCGCACCGAGCCCTTCACGACCCTCTCCGCGGTGGCGATGTGCACCCGCCGCATCGGCCTCGTCGCGAGCGGCTCCACTTCCTACACCGAACCCTACAACCTCGCCCGCCTGGTCGGCTCGCTCGATCACATCAGCGGCGGTCGGGCGGGATGGAATCTGGTCACCACGAACACGCCGCTCTCCGCCGAGAACTACGGCGTGGCGCCGGTCGCCCACGACGAGCGCTACGAGATCGCGTCGGAGTACGTCGAAGTGGTGAAGGGGTTGTGGGACGGTTGGGAGCCGGATGCGGTGGTGATCGATGTCGAATCCGGACGCTTCCTGGACCCCGGGAAAGTGCACGAGCTCGGCCACCGCGGCAAGCACTTCTCGGTGCGCGGCCCCCTCAACATGTCGCGCTGTCCACAGGGCCAGCCCGTCATCTTCCAGGCGGGGTCCTCGCGCGCCGGTCAGGCCTTCGCCGCGCGCCATGCCGATGTGGTGCTGGCGGTGCAGATCGATCGCGAGCAGGCCCGGGACTTCTACGCATCGCTCAAGCGCGAGGTCGCCGCGGGCGGGCGGGACCCGGACCACTGCAAGGTCCTCCCCGGATTTCTCCCGGTGGTGGGGGGCACGGAGGCCGAGGCGAAGGCGAAGCTCACGACGCTCGCGGGCTACGTGGACGAGTCCGTCGGCTTTCTCACCATGACCGATCGTATCGGCCACGACTTTTCACGCTTTCCCCTCGACGGCCCGATACCGGAGCTTCCCCTCCCGGCGGAGGTCCAGGGCTACGCGCGCATGATGCTGACGCCCGAGTACCGCGCGACGCACACCCTGCGCGATCTCTACGACCACTTCGCGGTGTCGCGCGGCTACCTCATCTCCTGCGGTACTCCAGAGCAGATCGCCGGCACGATGGAAGCCTGGTTCACCGGCGGTGCCTGCGACGGGTTCATCGTCGCCCCCGCACACTTCCCCGAGGCGCTCGACGACTTCACCCGTGGCGTCCTGCCGGTGCTCCGGGCGCGCGGGCTGTTCCGCACCGAGTATCGCGGCCCGACCCTGCGCGACCACCTCGAGCTCCCGGTTCCCGTCAACCGCTACGTTCGCGGTTGAGGCCCGCACTCTGGTATCCACGCTCGGTTGGCGCACCTGGATTCCCGCTTCAACGCATCCCGAACCTCGAGTTCATGCGATGCGCTACTCCCCCTGGCGGCCGACGATCGCCACGCTGCACACGTTGCGGTGGGGTGCGCCGCCGAGGTTGTGGGTGAGGCCGAGGCGGGGCGCCTCGAGCTGGCGGGCGCCGGCGCGCCCTTCGAGCTGAAGGTAGACCTCGTAGAGCATGCGCAGGCCCGACGCGCCGATGGGGTGCCCGAAGCACTTGAGGCCGCCGTCGATCTGGCAGGGGGTGTCGCCCTCGGCGTCGTAGACGCCGTCGAGCACATCGCGCCACCCCTCGCCTTCCCGGGAGAGGCCCAGGTCCTCCATCGTGACCAGCTCGGTGATGGAGAAGCAGTCGTGCGCCTCCACCAGGTCGATCTCGGCCCGGGGGGCGCGCACTCCCGCCTCTTCGCAGGCGCGGCGGCTCGCGATGCGGGCGGTGACGAAGTGGCTGCCGTCCCAGGCGTTGTAGCCGGCCTCGGTGCCGTTGGAGACCGAGACCTGGAGGGCCTTGACCGTGACCGGGTTCTCGCGGCCGAGCTCGCGCGCGATCTCCGGGCGGCACACGATGGCGCAGGCGGCGCCGTCGGACACCCCGCAGCAGTCGAAGAGCCCGAGGGGCTCGGCCACCATCGGGGCGTTCACCGCTTTCTCGATGCTTAACTCGTTGCGCAGATGGGCCTTGGGGTTCCGGGCGCCGTTGGCGTGGCTCTTGACCGAGACCTTGGCCATCGCCCGCTTGAGGTCCTCCGGAGACACCGAGTGCCGGGCGCGGTAGGCGGCGGCGAGCTGGGCGAAGCTGCCGGGCGCGGAGAAGTTGGCCCAGACCATGTCGTTGAGGGCGCCGCGGCTGCGCTGGGGCAGGCCGCCGTAGCCGGTGTCCTTGAGCTTCTCCACCCCGGCCGCGAGGGCGATGTCCGCCGCGCCCGAGGCGACCGCGTAGACCGCACCCCGGAAGGACTCGGTGCCGCTCGCGCAGTAGTTCTCGACCCGGGTCACCGGAATCCAGGGCAGGCGGAGCGCCTCCGCGAGCGGGATCCCCGACTTGCCGACGCTCACCTCCTCGATGGCGGTCGCGAGCCAGGCCGCCTCGATGCGCTCGCGCCCGATACCCGCATCCTTCAGGCATTCCCGGAACGCCTCCACGAGCAGGTCCTCCGGGCCTGCGTCCCAGCGCTCGCCGAACTTCGAACAGCCCATCCCCAGGACCGCGACGCGGTCCTTGATACCTCGTGCCATTTCGCTGCCTCCCGCTCAGAACCTGGATCGAATTGAAGTTTCCGACTTCACCGCCGATGCAACTCATGGTTCCGGTCACGGTGGAACTCATTTCGCAGCCTGATTACGCACCATCCTCAGCCCGGCTGCGGACCCGCCAAGGGACCGGGTGCGGAAGCCCGCCGGCGAGCACGAGAGAACCCGCCCGCCCGCCGGAGGGGTCGCAGTGTCCCGGCTGAGCTCGGGAATGCGCGGCCCGGCGGTCGAAAGCTCAGCTTCGTACATAATCAGGTTTCGCAGTGGCGGCGGGACGTCCATCATGGAAACGCAGTTTTCGCCAGCCTCCTCAGGGCTCGTGCGCGCGCCGCCGTCTCAGGCGGGCGCCGCCTTCCAGAAGTAGCTCCTGAAGTTGCGCCGGGCGTCCCGCTCCTTGATCCGGAACACCATCCGCATCCGCATTCCGACTTCGACCGCCCCGGGGTCGACGTCCGTGAAGTCGGCCATGAGGCGCCCGCCGCCCTCGAACTGCACGATGCCGTAGTGGGCGGGCGGGTCGGGGGTGTAGGTCAGACGGTCCGCGGTCCAGGTCAGCACCGTGGCGGGGCGCTCCGCGAAGGGGTAAGGGTCCTGGGTGTGGAAGTCGCCGCAGTCGGGATTGACGCAGACCGCGCTGCGCGGGAGCTGCGCGGTGCCGCAGACCCGGCACTTGCCGCCGACGAGGGCGGTGACGAGGCCGCGGTTCCGGTACAGCGTCGAGAGCAGGGTGGGGCGCTCCGCCTCGGCCCGCATGCCGGTGTCCTGCTCCACCAGACGGTTGAAGGCGAGGAACTTGCCGTAGTTGGTCTCCTCGCGGCGCCGCGCGAGGTGGCCCCCGATGCCGAGGCCGCGCCGGCCCTCCGCGACCCGCTCCGTGGTGCGCAGCAGCAGGGCGTCGCAGCCCTGGCCGAACCCGACGACGAGGACGAGCTCTCCCGGCCCCGCCGACTCGAGCGCATGGCCGAGGAGCACGAGCGGGTGCGCGGCGCCCGCCTCGCCCATCGACGCGTCGAGCGGGTCCCTCACGCTCGCTTCGGGCAGCCCCACGCGGGCGGCCACCTTCGGCAGCACCCCGCGCAGCGTGCAGGGCATCACGAAGTGGTCGACGGTGCGCGGCTCCACCCCACAACGCCCGAGCAGCGCCTCGAGGGTCCGGGGCACGATGTCGAGGTAGCCCGCGTCGCGCACCCAGCGTTCCTCCCAGGCGTAGTCGAAGGCTTCGCCCTGGCTGCGGAAGTGGTCCACGAAGTCGACCGCGCTCTGCTCCCGTCCCACGAGCTCCGCCGCGCCCGGACCCTCGCCCACGAGCAGCGCGGCCGCGCCCGCGCCGTTGCGAAGCTCCGCCGCTCCGCCGGCCCGGGCGAGCCGGTCTTCCGCCGCGACGAGCAGGACGGGACCCTTCCCGGCTTCGGCCATGGCGAAGGCACTGATGAGGCCCGACGTGCCGGCGCGCTGCGAGGCGCCGATGTCCATGGTCCCGATGTGCTCGTCGAGGCCGAGCGCGCCGGCGACGAGCGCGGCGTTCTGCCGGTCCGCGAAGGGCGCGGTGGTGGAAGCGAGGTGCAGGGCGGCGACCCCTTCGCGCTGCTCGCCGAGGCAGTCCCGGCCCGCCTCCACCGCCAGGGTGAGGGTGTCCTCGTCCCAGTTGCACATCGAGCGCTCCCCCCGGGAGAGCGCCGCGAGCGCGGGAGCGAACCAAGCGTTCGCCTCGACCGCGCTTCTGCGCTTCAGCCGGAGGCGCGGCACGTAGCCGCCCCATGCGAGGAGCGAAGCCATCGCGCGATTCTGGTGGGGCGGGCGGAGGCGATCAACCGAGGGCGGCCGGATCGCCAAGGCTCCTCGGAAGTCGGCATGAGGCTGCAGACCCCGAGCTTCGGGATTCGTTGACGGAAATGGATTCCCGCTTCCGCGGGAATGACGGGAGTGCGGGTTTGGGAGGCGGGAATGACGGGGAATAGCGGGGACCGGTCGGATTCCCGTGATTCATCGTTACAGATCCATGCCGGGCCGGAATGCGCTCTGGCAGGTCCACTACCGCGACAGACCACCATCGCAGCGGCCCGAGGTTGTAAAGCGGGATGACCGGTCCCCGGGAGGTGGTGCGGGAATGACGAGCAATGTGCAGGACACCACTTGTCGTCACGCCCGCACTCCGATCGGGGTCGGGGAGCGGGAATGAAACTGTTTGTGCAAGACGAGTCACTCCCACGATAGCCGCCAACCCCTCCATCGCCGTCATTCCGGCGTTCTCCGAATCCCGCGTTCTCCGAATCCCGTGCTCCCGTCATTCCCGCGGAAGCGGGAATCCACCGCCTGATTTCAGCATTTCGACCCCACCACTCGACTTCTGAATGGTCCAGGGCCGGATCGGGCTCCGCGCCACGGTGAGGGCGCGCGCAATCGCGGTCAACCCGCGTTGCTCAGCGAGCTTCGCAGCAGGAGGTCGGTGAGACAATGTGGGTTAGTATGCGCGGCCACCGAAACGATCCCGAGGAGCCCGACATGAAGCAGGCCGTCATCGTATCGACCGCGAGGACCCCCATCGGCAAGGCCTACCGGGGCGCGTTCAACAACACCGAGGGGCCGACGATGGCCGCGCACGCCATCACCCATGCGCTCTCCCGGGCCGAGGTCGAGGCGGGCGAGGTGCAGGACGTCATCCTCGGGTGCGCGCTCCCCCAGGGCACCACCGGGTACAACGTCGGGCGCTGCGCCGCGCTCGCCGCGGGCATGCCGGTGCAGGTGCCGGGCATGACCGTCGATCGCCAGTGCTCGTCGGGCATGATGGCGATCGGTGTGGCGGCCAATCAGATCCTGCACGAAGGCATGGAGGTGGTCGTCGCGGGGGGCCTGGAGTCGGTGAGCCTGGTGCAGAACGAGCACCAGAACACGTTCCGCATGAAGGACCCCAAGGTGCTCGACCACGCCGAGCACGCCTACATGACGATGCTGGAGACGGCGGAGACGGTGGCGAGGCGCTACGGGATAGCGCGCGAGGAGATGGACCGCTACGGCGTGCAGAGCCAAGCGCGCACCGCCAGGGCCCAGGCCGAAGGGCGCTACGACGCCGAAGTGGTGCCGATGAGCACGACCAAGATGCTCGTCGACAAGGAGACGGGGGAGGTCGGCTACCAGGAGCTCACCCTCGGGAAGGACGAAGGCAACCGCCCCGGCACCACCTACGCGGACCTCGAGCGGATCAAGCCGGTCTTCGAGGGAGGCTCCATCGCCGCCGGCAACGCGAGCCAGCTCTCCGACGGCGCCTCGGTGAGCGTGCTCATGGACGGCGCGCGGGCGGAGAAGCGGGGGCTCGAGCCCCTGGGCGTCTACCGCGGGATCGCGGTCGCGGGCTGCGAGCCCGACGAGATGGGGATCGGCCCGGTGTTCGCGGTGCCGAAGCTGCTCGAGCAGCACGGGCTCACGATGGACGACATCGACCTCTGGGAGCTGAACGAGGCCTTCGCGGTGCAGGTTCTCTACTGTCGCGACCGGCTCGGCATCCCCGACGAGAAGCTGAACGTGAGCGGCGGCTCGATCTCGATCGGTCACCCCTACGGCATGACCGGCGCGCGCCTCGTCGGGCACGCCCTTCTGGAGGGCCGGCGCCGCGGCGCGAAGCATGTGGTGTGCACCATGTGCATCGGGGGCGGGCAGGGGGCGGCGGGCCTCTTCGAGGTACTGTAGGCGGCGAGGCGCGCCCCGGCTCTGCCCGATGCGCGACGCCCGACTCGCCCGGGCCGGGGTGCGCCGGCAACGCTCGATCGGGTGTGAGGTTGCCGCGGTGTGCGCCATTGCGCTTGTGACGGCGATGCTGACGACGCTCTCGTCGCCCGAAGCGGCCATGTAGCCCGAGGCGGCGCGTTGCGGTGCGGTGTGCGCAGTTCCGGCCCGAGCGCTTCGAGCGAGGGAGGGACGATGATCGCCCGGGATACGTTGTGCGAACATGCCGCTACCGTCCCTTTGACAGCACGTGCCTCGAGATGAGCCCATGCGCGAGACCCTCTTCCCGCGCCTGCTTCGGCCGCTGCTCCTCATTGCAGCCGTCATGAGCACCGGTGGCGCCCAGGCCACGACGGATTCCGGCCGGCGCGTACCGGCGGAATGGGAACCTCAGGAGGCGATCTGGCTACAGTGGCCGGGACGCTGGGAGAAGTCGCACGAAGCGGCGTTCGCGCGCATATCGAGCGTGATTGCCCGCTACGAGACGCTTCACATTCTGCATGCCTCGCCGAAGATCGAGGCCGACGCGCGGGCGGCCATCACGCTCGAGGGCGGGGATCCCGACCACCCCAACATCGTCTGGCACGCAATTGCCAACGACAACGCATGGATGCGCGACAACGGGCCCGTCTATGTGATCGAGGATGGCCGACTGCGGGTGCAGAGCTGGTCTTTCGACGCCTGGGGCGGCGCGTTCGGCGCCGATGTTCCCTATCGCCTCGACGACCAGGTGCCCGCCCGGGTCGCGGAGGCGAGCGGTCTGCCGGTGGACCACGTCGACATCGTCCACGAACGCGGCAACCTGGAGTTCAATGGTGTCGATACGGTCATGTTGAACTGGAGCGTGATCGGAGATCCCCGCCGCAACCCCGCCTACACCCGGGAGCAGGCCGAGGCGGATCTCGAACGCCACTTCGGGGTGAGCAGAGTCGTGTTCATCGAGGGCGTGCCGAAGGGCGATCTGACCAACGGCCACATCGACGGCATCGCACGCTTCATCGATCCGGGCACCGTCGTCGTCGCGCAGTGCACGGGAACGTCGCAGTGCAGTGCCGAGGGCCATCCCACCGCGGCCGTCTTCGACGCCGCGGCCGGAACGATAGCCGCGGCGGGCTTCGACGTGATCCGCGATCCCGTCGAGGGCACGAGCCGATACGGGGGCCGGACCTTCGACACGAACTACGTGAACTGGCTGGTAGGCAACGGATTCGTCATCGCGGTCGGCTTCGGCAATCCCCGGACCGATGCGGCGGCCAAGGCACGGCTCGAGGGATACTTTCCGGGGCGCGACGTCCACGTCATCGAAATGCTGAGCTCCTGGGCCTCCGGGGGTGGAGTGCACTGTCACACCAACGACCAGCCCGCCCTGTCCGCGACGAGCGGCTCCGAACCCCCCTGACCGACAGTCGAAGCTTGGCGACCGCAAAGGGGACATCCCCGGTGGAGACCGACCCGCTGACGATCAGGGTGGCTACCCCGAGAGACGCGCATGCGGTCGGCGCGTTGCTTCGCGAGTCCTATCCGGTGCTGATGCGCCCCGCCTATGGACAGGCTCTGGTCCCCGTGCTCGACTCGATGGTGCGCGCGAACCCCGGGCTGCTCGGCAGCGGGAGCTACTACGTGGCCGAGAACGAGTACGGGCGCGTGGTGGGCGCCGGCGGCTGGACGCGCGAGCGCCCGGGCAGCGGCGCGGTCGAGCCCCTGCGCGCCCATCTGCGTCATTTCGCCACCCACCCGCACTGGTGCCGGCGTGGCGTGGCCCGACGCATCTACGAGTGCTGCGAAGTGCGCGCTCGCGAAGCGGGGGTCCGGTGCCTGGAGTGCTGTTCGAGCCTCAACGCGGTGGCCTTCTACGAGGCGATGGGTTTCGAGGCGGTCGCGCGCATCGATGTCCCCCTGGGGGAAGGCCGGAGCCTCGCCGGAGTGCTGATGCGGCGCGGTATCTGATGAAACCTCGAGGCGCTGACACCTCGAGGCGCGGGTCGGCGGCCGCAAGCGTCGCGGGCGGCGGCCGGACGCGACCGATCCCGTCCCGGCCGCGGGGTGTCGGTAGCGAGCTCGGTGCCCCGGTGGCCATGAATGAACTGTCGCGGCCAGTGAGCGACACTGTCCTCGAGCGTGCAGGCATCAAGTGCGGTCTGAAGACCCGATGGAGCCGGTTGAGGCATGACGGAGCAGTTCGACTACATCGTCGTCGGAGCGGGGTCGGCCGGGTGTGTGATCGCCAACCGTCTGAGCGAGGACCGGGAGGCGCGGGTGCTTCTCCTGGAAGCGGGGCCCGTGGACAGGAACCTGTTCATTCACATTCCGGCCGGTTTCTACGACGTCCTCAACAACCCGGCCCTGCACTGGCGCTACGAGAGTGAGCCCGAGCCCCGACTGAAGGGCCGGCGCATGTGGCAGCAGCGCGGCAAGGTTCTCGGCGGCTCGTCGTCGATCAACGCGATGGCCTATGTCCGTGGCCATGCGCTCGACTACGACCATTGGGTGACGATGGGCGCGAAGGGCTGGTCGTATGCGGAGGTTCTGCCGTACTTCCGCAAGTCCGAGACCTACGACGGAGGCGCCGACGCCTATCGCGGCGACTCGGGGCCGCTGGGGGTGCAGCACGGCTCCGACCACTCCCCGTTGTTCGAGGCGTTCATCCGGGCCGGGGTGGAGGCCGGCTACCCTCGCAGCCGGGATGTGAACGGCTATCAACAGGAGGGGTTCGGACCCTGCGACAGCACGGTGTGGAAGGCACGCCGAGCCCACACGGCGAGGATGTTCCTGCATCCGGCGGCGGGACGGCCGAACCTCGATGTCAGGACCGAGGCACGCGTGCGTCGGGTGGTGCTCGAAGAAGGGCGGGCCCGTGGGGTCGTGTGCGATCGGGCGGGAGCGCGCGTCAGAGTCGACGCGAGCCGCGAGATCGTTTTGTGTGGTGGCGCGATCAACAGTCCCCAGCTTCTCATGCTGTCGGGGATCGGACCCGGCCCCGCACTTCGGGACTTCGGCATCGAGGTCGAGCACGATCTGCCCGGGGTGGGAGCCAATCTCATGGACCATCTCTGCTTCTACATGCACTGGGAGTGCACGCAACCCGTCAGTGTGCAGCCGTACCTGCGCGCGCCGATGAGGTGGGTTGCCGGTCTTCAGTGGTTGTTGTTCAAGACCGGGGTGGCGGCACGCACGCAGGGGGAAGCGGTCGGGTTCATGCGCAGCGGACCAGGGGTCGAGCACCCCGACATTCAGGTCGACTTCCTCCCCGCCGCCTATCTGCCTTCCTATCTGCTCGAGAAGGTCTCCGTCAGCTCGGTTGCGCACGGGTTCTCGTCCCATATCGGCCAGCTTCGCCCCTCGAGCCGGGGACGGATCGAGCTCCGCTCGTCCGACCCGAACGATGCGCCGAAGATCTTCTTCAACTACCTCTCCCAAGAAGAAGACCGGGAAGTCGTTCGCGCCGCGCTCCGCCTCACCCGGGAGGTGCACATGCAGCCCGCATTCGACCCCTATCGCGGACGCGAGCTGCTGCCGGGAGAGGAGGTCGTTTCGGATGACGAGATCGACGCCTTCATCGGGGAGACCGCCACGACCAACTTTCACGTGTCCGGCACTTGCCGGATGGGGGTGGACGAGATGGCGGTGGTCGACCCCGAAGGCAGGGTGCACGGGGTCAGCGGTCTGCGGGTGGCCGATGCCTCGATAATGCCCCGGATCCCCAGCGGGAACACGAACGCGCCGTCCATCATGATCGGCGAGAAAGTGGCGGACCACATCAAGGGCAGGCGCGAAGCCCCCTCGAACGCCGACTTCTACCGCAGCGAGAGCTGGAAGCATACCCAGCGTCCCGGGAAGCCGTTGCGTTCCTGAGCGTCAGGCTCGACGACCTGCACCGGATACGGTACCGTCGATCCGATCACAATGGAGCACCCACGAGGGGGGGAGCAGCATGAAAGTGCACTTTGCCGTCGGCATGGGCAGGAACGAGAAGATCTACGAGATCGCCGACCACGCGCGAGTGGCCGAGGAGAGCG
Source organism: uncultured Ectothiorhodospiraceae bacterium (assembly GCA_964347195.1). GTDB lineage: Bacteria > Pseudomonadota > Gammaproteobacteria > HK1 > HK1 > JAJEAD01. Next base: position 2,442 of record CAYFYD010000040.1, on the reverse strand, counting down.
GGTTTCGCCACATGACCTTCGGCGACGTGCAGAACTGCACGAGGGACCTGTATGTGAAGATGGCGATGGCTGCGACGAGCACCCATCGGGTGGCGATCGGTTCCGGGGTCGTGGCTCCTTACACCCGCCACGCGGTGGTCACCGCCACCGCGCACGCCACCATCCACGAGCTGTCGGGCGGGCGCACTTTCCTTGGTCTCGGTAGCTGCGGGACCTCGCACGGCTTCCTCGACATGAAGCCCGCCACTCTGAAGGAGCTCGAGGAGCTGGTGACCTTCTATCGCGCCTTCCTGGCGGGAGAGGAAGCGCAGTTGAGGGGGCTCAGGACCCGGTCGGAGTGGGTCGACAACCCCATGCCGATCTACCTCGCGGTGGAACGGCCCAGGGCTCTGCAGCTCGCCGGCGCCGTCGCGGATGGCGTGTATGTCATGGGAGGGCCACCGGAGCTGGTGAAGTGGAAGATCGACCACGTCCACCGGGGGGCCGAGGCGGCGGGCCGGGATCCGGAAGAGATCGACATCTGTGTTCGCAGCATCATCTATGTGGCCGATTCCAAGGAGGCGGCCCTGCGCGAGGTGGGCGGTTTCTATCAGTTGGACTACAAGCTTCTGGAGCGCCACAAGGAGGATGCGGCAATCAGGAGTCTCCGGGAGCGACTGGAAACGCAGCACCCCGGGATCCTGGACGAGCTCGGGCACCACCGTGAGGTCTGGGACCTCTCCCAGCACGAGAAGATCGACACTCCCTCGGCCCGGATCGTCACTCCGAGAATGCTGGAGGCGATGCATCTGGTCGGGCCCGCCGAGGACATCTGCGAGGGGATCGCAAAGCTCATCGAAGTCGGCACGACCACTATCGCGACCGCGACCTACACCCTCATCGACAAACGGACGATGATGCGCCGGATCGGCGAGGAGATCATGCCGCACTTTCGGAGCTGAAGCCCCGGCACGAGCCGAGCTTCAGCCACGCGAGCGCGCACCGGGAACCCTGTCGCACGCTGAGCCGGGAAGAGCTCGAGGCGCTCGCCCCGGACGAGGCTATCTGATGTAGATTGGACAAACCCGATCTCTCTCGAGGAGGAGCCCCGATGGCCAGGGACATGCTGTTGATCGATTGTCTGGAAGTGAGCAAGTGGAACCGCGACCGTTTCCTGGAGCTGCGCGAAGGCGGGGTGGACTGCGTGCACGTCACCCTCGCGATCTGGGAGAACGCGCGCGAGACCCTGACCCGTATCGGACACTGGCATCGCCTGCTCGAGGAGCACCGCGACCTCGTCGGCCTCGCGTGCAGCGCGGACGACATCGAGTCGATCGCGGCATCGGGGCGCACCGCGGTGGTATGGGGATTCCAGAACGCCGCACCGCTCGAGGACGACATCGATCTGGTGCGCACCTTCCACACCCTGGGCGTGCGCATCATCCAGCTCACCTACAACGTGCAGAACCACGTCGCCTCCGGTTGCTGGGAAGATCCCACGCACGGCATCTCGCAGTTCTACGGGCGCAACGTCATCCGGGAGATGAACCAGGTCGGCATGCTGATCGACATCTCGCACTGCAACGAGCAGACCGGCCTGGACGCGATCGAGTACTCCGAGCGTCCCATCGCGATCACCCATGCCAATCCCTCCGGCTGGGTCGGCTTCGACATCGAGCTCAACCGCCGCAACAAGACCGACGAGTGCATCAGGGACGTAGCGGAGGGCGGCGGGGTCATCGGGCTCAGCATGTACCCGAAGATAATGCGCGGCGGCGCCGACTCCACCCTCGAGGACTTCTGCGAGATGGTGGAGTGGACGGCCGACAAGTTCGGCATCGACGCGGTCGGCTTCGGCACCGATTTCAACACCGGCCATCCACCGGAGGCGATCACTTGGTGGCGCGCGGGCCGCTTCCTGCGCGAGAGCCCGGTGCCCGGCAAGCTCGCGGTGTGGCCGGAGTACTTCGACTCGCCGGCGAAATTTCCCGGCTTGCTCGAGGCCCTGAAGAACAGGGGCTTCTCCGACGAGGACCTCGCCAAGATCGCGGGCGGCAACTGGCTGCGGCTGTTCCGCGAGTCCTTCGGGCCGATGGGCGGTTGAATGCGAGACCGGGCGGGACCAGTCTGGGCCTGCCCCATCCGAAGTACTGATTTGACGTTGTTCAGTAGATGATTGGTACTTCGAGATCGGGCGATGCGGGGTGCAGGCTGCTTCGAGCCTTCTTCATCGAGGGGCCGGTCTGACTGGATTCACGAGCTCGATGTCCGGGAAACGCATGAAATCTCGATCGCTCGTGGCAAGCGACGCGCCGTGCTCCATCGCCGATGCGGCGAGGTGCGCATCCATCACCATGGCGCCTTTCGCCTGGCCTTCCTCGCACATCGTTGTCAAGAGTCGCCATGCCCGCGGCAGGACCATTCAGAAGTCGAGTTGCGGGGTTCGAAGTACTGGAATCAGGC